>NZ_JBVVQS010000095.1:0-241400 GCF_055811575.1 Mesorhizobium sp. WSM4815
GCGCCGACCGGCTTCGAGATCGACTGGAACAAGGTCATCTTCAAGATGCTGCATCTCAAGGGCATCTATGGCCGCGAGATGTTCGAGACCTGGTACAAGATGATCGCGCTGGTGCAGGGTCCGCTCGATGTCGGCGGGCTGATCACCCACCGCATCGGCGTGGACGACTATATTTTCGGCTTCGAGGCGATGAAGAGCGGCAATTCCGGCAAGGTGGTGATGGACTGGTGAGGGCGGCCTTGGGGCTGACTACAGGGCTCGCCATTCGCGGCGTGAACGTCCGGGAATAGCGCGATTTTTGAGTTCGTGAGGGCGATGATGACGCTTCTTTATCATTCAGGGCTATCGAATCCAGGACTTGACTGCCATCCGGCGCACCAGCCGCTGACAGGCGGTTGGTCATGTCGAGAAGCATTCCGCTACGGACCGGGCAAGCACGAATGAAGACTCAAATTGTCGTCGTTGGCGGTGGGGCTGGAGGTCTTGGACTCGTGCGCCGGCTCGGAGCACGGCTCGGCCGCAAGGATTTCGATATCATTCTTGTCGAGCGGAACCACACCCATGTCTGGAAGCCGCTGCTCCATGAGGTTGCGGCCGGATCACTCGACGCAAATCTTGACGAAGTGGGCTACCGCGGCCACGGGCACCGTTGGGGCTACCGCTTCTTCTACGGGTCGCTGGAGGCCATCGATCGCACCGCGCGGCAGGTCACAGTGGCGCCGATATTCGACGATGACGGGTCGGAGCTGGTTGGTCGACATCGGCTCCGATACGACTACCTGGTTATCGCAATCGGGTCGGTTTCAAACGACTTCGGCACTCCCGGAGTCAAGGATCATTGCCTTTTCCTCGAAGACCGTCACCAAGCGGATCGCTTTCGATTGAAGTTGTTGAATCATTGTCTTCGAGTTTCCAGGACAATGTCAGCTGATTCAACCGACGACGCCTTTGTTGATATAGCTATCGTAGGTGGCGGCGCGACAGGCGTCGAACTCGCTGCTGAACTCTACAATGCTGCATCGTCTCTCAGACATTATGGCCTGGAGGTCTTCGACGAGACCCGGCTGAGGGTCACTTTGATAGAGGCCGGGCCGCGGATTCTTCCGGCTCTCCCAGAAGCTTTAGCAAAGGCCGCGCATCAGGAACTTGAGGCCCTCGGCGTCCGGGTGCTCGCAAACACGGCTGTATCCGAAGCAACGGAACAGGGACTGAGGTGTGCTACCGGGGAGCAGATACACACCAATATTTGCGTCTGGGCTGCAGGAGTGCAGGGGGCAAATATTCTGGGAGAGCTCGACGGACTTGAGGTGGCGCGCAGCAGGCAACTTGTCGTCCTTCCCACCCTCCAAACGAGCCGGGACGAGCGCATCTTCGCTATCGGCGATTGCTGCTTCTTCAAGCCAGATGGGGCGGGCGGCCCGGTGCCACCACGAGCTCAGGCTGCCCACCAGATGGCATCGACCGCTTATCGCAACATTCTTCACTTGATTGCCGGGGAAACGCCGGAGGCATTTGTCTATCGGGACAAGGGCTCGCTCGTGTCGTTGAGCCGGTTTTCCACCGTCGGCAGCTTGATGGGAAACCTCGTCGGAGGGCGGATGGCGATCGAGGGGCGGCTGGCCAGGATGATCTACGTCTCTTTGTACCGCATGCACCTGGTGGCCATACATGGCTGGATCAAGGGCTTGGCTCTTATCCTGGTCGGCCATGTCAACCGGGTTGTCCGTCCGCGTCTCAAATTGCATTGACGTTGGTCAGGCGCGTGGCAGACTGGGACCGAAGGATGCCGCCGAGGTATGCATTGCACCTCGCCTGACGACGCCCGAGTGGTCTTGCCGCGTTCCTCGCCCGATTTGCGCCATATGGCATGCCGACGGACGGCTCAAAACCAATGATCCCGCTGAATTGAAAGGGCAAAACAGCAGCCAAATCTGTCCGCCGGATGCGACGCTAAGGTACGACTTCAATCTGACTTTGGATCAAGCGACAGCGTTGCACTCATGACCGTTGAGCATGACAGAGATACCGTCAGCGTCCCGACCGAGCTGATGAAAATCGAGACCCGCCATGTGCCGGGCGCGCTGAAGCTGTCGCAGGAGATGGGCTGGCCTTATCGCCAGGAGGACTGGGAATTTGCCGTGACTGTCGGCACTGGGCTGGTCCTCGAGCGGGCGGGACAGGTGATCGGCACTGCCATGTCCTGGAATTACGGACAGGCCTATGCCACTGCCGGGATGATCATAGTCACTGGCTCGGCGCAAGGCGGCGGCAACGGCTCCCGGCTCTTTGACGGGTTGCTTCAGGCAGCGGACGGGCGCAACGTGCTGCTCAATTCTACGGAAGAGGGGCTCGGGCTCTACAAGCGACGCGGCTTCACAGCCTGGGGCACGGTGATTCAGCACCAGGGCCCGCTGACCGTTGCCGTGACGCAGAGTGCGCGCGACGACATCCGCCAGGCGACGGCCTCTGACCTCGCGGCAGTCCAGGCCTTCGACGAACGGGCGACAGGCATGCCCCGGCCGTCGATGGTGGCTGGCCTCGCTGATGCGGGCAATGTTCTGGTCATCCAACGCGCGGGGCGGATTGCAGGCTACGCCATCGCCAGGCGGTTCGGCCGCGGCTATGTCGTCGGCCCTGTTGCTGCTGAAAGCGCCCAAGACGCGCGACTCCTGATCCTGGCCCAGCTTGCGACGCTTCACGGCCAGTTCGTGCGCATCGACGTCTATGCCGAACACGGATTGGGCGACTGGCTGGAGAGCCTGGGCCTCGCGCGTGTCGGGGCTGTGATCGCGATGGTCAAGGGGCGACGGCCGGTCTGCGACGGGACGGCCAGCATGTATGCCTTGGCAAATCAGTCGTTCGGTTAAGGAATGAGGTAGGGTAGCGATGGATACGAATGTAGATATCCGTGAGGCGGTCCAAACGATCGATGCCCTCATCACCCCGTCGCTGCTTCTGGACCGGGGGCGGATCGAGCGCAACATCCAGCGTCTGGCCGAGCATGCCAGAGAGCTTGGCGTAGTGCTGCGCCCGCATATGAAGACGGCCAAAAGCATCGACGTGGCCCGACATGTGTTCCCCGGCGAACCCGGCCCGATCACGGTCTCGACCATCGCCGAGGCGGAGTATTTCGCCGGCCACGGCTTTCGCGACATCACCTATGCAGTCGGCATGTCGCCGGCGTCGGCCGTCCGCGCCATGGAGCTTTGTCGCCGCACCGGCGCCGATGTGAAGCTGCTGCTCGATTGCGTGGAGCAGGCCGACGCCCTGGCCGGTGTACGCGAAGCCACCGGTGTGACGCCGTCCGTCTTCATCGAACTGGACTGCGACGACCATCGCGGCGGATTGAAGCCGGACGATCCCAAGCTGCTCGATGTGGCCGACAGGATCGTCGCAGCCGGCGCCAACCTGGTCGGCGTCCTCGCCCATGCCGGCGAGTCCTATGGCTTGAGCACGCCCGATGCACTGGTCAAGGCAGCCGAGGACGAGCGTTCGGCCACCGTGCGCGCCGCCGAAACTTTGCGCGCCCACGGCCATGCCTGCCCGATCGTCAGCCTCGGCTCGACGCCGACGGCGCACTTTGCGGAGAACCTCGAAGGCGTCACTGAACTGCGCGCCGGGGTCTACATGTTCTTCGACCTCGTCCAGCACGGAGTAGGGGTCTGTGCCATCGACGACATCGCGATTTCCGTGTTGGCCACGGTGATCGGCGCCAAGCCGGAAAAGGGATGGGTGCTGGTCGACGCGGGCTGGATGGCGCTTTCGCGCGACCGCGGAACCGCAAACCAGAAGATCGACCAGGGTTACGGTGTCGTCTGCGATGAAAAGGGGCGGGTGCTTGAAGATGTGATCGTGGCGCAGGCCAGCCAGGAACACGGTATCCTCGCCATTCGTGCCGGTTCTGGAAAGTCCATGCCCGATTTGCCGCTCGGGGCTCGGGTTCGGATTCTGCCCAACCATGCCTGCGCGATGGCCGCCCAGCATCATTTCTACAGCGTCGTCAACGAGGACAGTCCCCGGATCGAAGCGCGTTGGGAGCGGATCCGCGGATGGTAGGGGCCGCAATCGCAAAGCTTTGCATGGCGCCCATGCAAACTGACGCACTGGTAGTGCAATCATGAAGTTTACATCTTATTGGCTGGATACCTCTCAGCCGTTCAATGAGGGCGCGTCCAAACCACTCGAAGGCGACTACGATGTGGCGGTTGTGGGCGGCGGCCTGACCGGATCCTCCGCCGCGTTGGCCCTCGCCAAAAAGGGCGCCCGGGTTGCACTGTTGGAGGCCGAAACGATCGGCAACGCCGCTTCCGGTCGCAACGGCGGGATGTGCAACAACGGTTTTGCCCAGAACTACGCGATCATGGCCGGCAAGCACGGCAAGCCGGCCGCAATCGCGCTCTACAAGGCTT
Organism: Mesorhizobium sp. WSM4815; assembly: GCF_055811575.1. Lineage (NCBI taxonomy): Bacteria > Pseudomonadati > Pseudomonadota > Alphaproteobacteria > Hyphomicrobiales > Phyllobacteriaceae > Mesorhizobium > Mesorhizobium sp. WSM4815. Next base: position 4,410 of record NZ_JBVVQS010000095.1, read on the forward strand.
TCGACTCCGGCGTCGATATGGTCGAGCGGCTGGTGCAGGAAGAAAAGATCGACTGCAGCTTCTCCCGCGTCGGCAAGCTCAAGCTTGCCGCCAAGCCTGAGCACTACGACATGCTGGCGCGCAGCCAGGAACTGCTCGCCGCCGATGTCGATCCCGGAACGAGGATGATCGCGCGCGCCGACCTGCGAAGCGAAGTCGGCACCGACCGCTACCATGGCGGGCTGCTGTTTCCCAAGAGCGCCAGCATGCATGTCGGCCGTTTCGTCCGGGGTCTGGCGACCGCTGCGGCGCGGCGGGGCGCAGAGGTCTATGAAAACGCCCCCGTCATGGTTTTGCGCAAGGTCGCCGACGGGCATGAGGTCGAGACGCCGCGCGGCAAGATCGTCGCGCGTCAGGTCCTGCTGGCGAGCGGCATTTCCCAGGTCGGTCCGCTCGGATGGATCCGCCGCCGCATCGTGCCGGTCGGCGCCTTCCTGGTCGTGACGGAACCGCTGTCGCCTTCGCAACTCGAGCGCCTCATGCCGACCCGACGCAATGTCGTCGACACGCGCAATCTGGTCGTCTACTGGCGGCTGACGCCGGACAATCGCATGCTGTTCGGCGGGCGGGCCCGGTTTGCAGTGTCCAACCCGCAGTCCGACGAGAAGAGCGGCCGGATCCTGAAAGCGGCGATGGTCGAGGTGTATCCGGAACTGGCCGACATCCGCATCGATTACTGCTGGGGCGGCATGGTCGACATGACCCGCGACCGCCTGCCGCGCGCCGGGGAGCGCAACGGAATCTACTACTCCATGGGCTATAGCGGCCACGGCACCCATATGTCGACGCTGATGGGCAGCATCATGGCCGATGTCATGGACGGGCGTCCCGACCTGAACCCCTGGAAGGATTTCGACTGGCCGGCGATCCCTGGATACTTTGGGCGTCCCTGGTTCCTGCCGATCCTCGGCGCCTATTACCGCATGAAGGACCTTGTCACATGATTTCGCCCCTCGAACACCTGTCCCGCAACGGCCGCCTCGACAAGTTCTTCATCGACGGTCAATGGGTCGAGCCGAAGGGCACCGCCGAGGGCGTCGTGGTGAATCCCGCCACCGAAGAGATCGTGGCTCGGTTTCCGCTCGGAAACAGCTGGGATGTGGACGCGGCCGTTGCAGCGGCCCGCCGGGCGTTCGCCACCTGGAGCCGTACCAGGCCGGAATACCGCGCGGGTCTGCTTGATCGCCTGCAGGCGCTGCTCGAAGCGCGCAATGAACTGCTTGCGCAATGCTTGAGCCTCGAAATGGGCGCGGCGATCGGATATGCGCGCACCGCGCAGGTGCCGCTCGCGATCGCCCATGTGCAAGTCGCTCGCGATGTCCTGAAAACCTTCCCCTTCGTCGTGCAGCGCGGCCACACCGCCGTCACCCACGAACCGATCGGTGTCTGCGCCCTGATCACGCCCTGGAACTGGCCGCTCTACCAGATCACCGCCAAGGTTGCGCCGGCGCTCGCCGCAGGCTGCACGGTCGTGCTGAAGCCAAGCGAACTCTCTCCTTTGGACGCCCTCCTGTTCGCCGAGGCGATTGAGGAAGCCGGCTTCCCTGCCGGTGTCTTCAACCTCGTCAATGGTGACGGCCCAGGCGTGGGCATGGGTCTCGCCTCCCACAGGGATGTCGACATGATCTCCATCACCGGCTCCACCCGTGCCGGCATCGCGGTGGCCCAGGCCGCCGCGCCGACGGTCAAGCGCGTCGGACAGGAGCTCGGCGGCAAGTCGCCGAATGTGATTCTGCCCGACGCCGATCTCGATCGTGCCGTTTCGCTGGGCGTAGCCGCCGCCTTCCGCAATCTCGGCCAGTCATGCAGCGCGCCGACGCGGATGATCGTGCCGCGCGAGCGGCTGTCCGAGATCGAGGCAATCGCCAGGAGGGCCGCAGCCCAGATCATCGTCGGCGATCCGCTTTCAGAAGCCACCACTCACGGTGCAATCGCCAACCGTTCCCAGTTCGACCGCATCCAAACCATGATCGGCGTCGGCATTTCGGAAGGCGCCAGGCTCCTCACCGGCGGGTCGGGTCGCGCCAACGATCTGAGCGCCGGGTTCTATGTAAAGCCGACCATCTTTTCCGACGTGCGCACAGGCATGCGCATTGCCCAGGAAGAGGTTTTTGGGCCAGTTCTGTGCATCATCCCCTACGACACAGTCGAAGAGGCCATCACTATCGCCAACGATACGGTCTACGGCCTGGGGGCCCATGTACAGGGCGAGGATATGGGCGCCGTCAGGGACGTTGCAACGAGGATCCGCGCCGGTCAGGTTCATCTCAACTACCCGGCCTGGGACCCGCACGCCCCGTTTGGCGGCTTCAAGCAGTCCGGAAACGGACGCGAATATGGCATCGAAGGCATGTTGGAGTATCTCGAGGTCAAATCCATCCTCGGCTATCTCTAGGCGACATTTCGCCTGGCGCAGAGGGCGCAGCTGCCGTCTACGCCTGTAGGTTGAGCGGATCGCTAATCAGTTAGAACATGTCGATTGATGACTGAATCGGATTTGGTGACGTCTGCGTCGGTTTGACTCATCAGGTTGCGATTCTATTCGGTCGCTTTGTGGGTCACCGATCGGGCATGATCGACCGACGCGGAATCGAGCAGCGGTGGAGGCGGACCGCTCGAAGCGGACGAGCGTGGCCGCCGGGTATTCGCTGCGAGTGAGGCTCGTGCTGCGGGTTGTGGGCTTGCGGTGGTGTCTGAGATCACCGGTCTGGCCCGTTCGACGATCGGGCGTGGCATCAAAGACCTCGAAGTTGCGACGGCGCGCGGGCAGGTGCCGTCGACAGGGCGTTTGTCTTGCGATCGAATGTAGTGGCAGAGAACTCTGGCCTGGAGCTTCCTCGATCGTTCGAAGCGCCGCCGTGCTGAGTTCAATTTGTGATTAGATTATTTTGACCAGGACTAACCTCCCACCCTCTCTTGATGTCCTTCGAGGCACGCCGAGATCGCCCGCAACTGGAATTCCAGTGCGGGACCCTCCGCCGGGAACCGGCCGTCCAGCGCGGAGGTGCCGACGGTAAATCCCGCTGCGCCACTGTTGCGAATGGTGTTGATCTGATCCGGCCGGTCCACCGATCCCGCGACGATAACGGGCTTGGGCACGGCCCGGCACACAGCGTCGATCAGAGACGGCACATTGCCTGCCGAACGGTAGGCGAGAAGGTCGAGACCGGCGACACCGGGATGGCTGGCGAGCGCAACCGCGCTTTTGACGATCTCGGCCTGCGATCCTTCCAAAATGCTCGGGTGCCCGACGATGCGACCCGGAAACGGATAGTAGCGGATGGGCGTCCCTTCCAGCAGCGGCAGCACGTCTTCGGCATGGGTGCCACCGAGAAGAAAGTCGACGCCGAGGTCGATCGCCGCCTTGACCGAGCGGATCTCGCTGTCGCGGTCGAGCGATACAACTTCGAGATAAGTGTTGGCTCCGCCCTCGCGGATCTGGCGGGCGAGGGCGGCAAGCGCGTCGAGCGGCAGGCCGATGTCCTTGAAGCCGATGTGGCGGATTCCGGCTCCGAGCGCCGTTTCGGCGTGGACGGCGGCGTCGGTCACCGTGCGGTCGTTGCGTGTCAGCATGAAGATGAAGTCGAATTGGGTCATGGGGTGACGGCTTTCTGGTTAGGGGAGGGAGGCCTTCAGCCTAAGGGCGTAGTCGAAGGCGGTCTCCAGGCTGGAGGGGTCGGCAACGCCGGACCCCGCGATGTCGAAGGCGGTGCCGTGATCGGGGCTGGTGCGCACGAATGGCAGGCCCAGCGTGACGTTCACGCCATGGTCGAGGCCCATATATTTGACCGGGATGAGACCCTGGTCGTGATACTGGGCGACCACGATGTCGAACCGGCCCTTGCGGGCCTGCATGAACACGGTGTCGCCTGGCCATGGGCCGGAGGCGTCGATGCCTTCGGCACGGGCCGCCTCGATTGCCGGCCGGATGATGCGGATTTCCTCGTCTCCGAAGAGACCGCCTTCGCCGGCATGCGGATTGAGGCCGGCGACGGCGACGCGCGGATGGGAGATGCCGAGCGCCTTCGCACCGGCATCGGCCAACCGGATGGCATCCATCTGCGCCGCGAAATCGCCTTTGCGGATCGCCTCGGACAGCGAACAATGGATGGTGACGAGGACCGTGCGAATGTCCTCGTTCGCCAGCATCATGGCGACCTTGGGAGCCCCGCCATGATCGGCCAGGATTTCGGTGTGGCCGGGATAGTGCAAACCGGCTGCTGCGAGTGCTTCCTTGTGAATCGGCGCCGTTACGATGCCGCCCACCCAACCGTCCCGCGCCAGTCCGATCGCGACAACGATGGCGTCGAACGCCGCGCGTCCACTGACGGCCGAAACCTGCCTGACCGGTGGCAGGGCGGAAAGCTGCGAGGAGCAAAGCACGTTGAGGGTTCCGTCATCGAGCACGGTCTCATCGACGGAAGCGATCGGCCGGATCCGCACATCAGCATCGAGCGCGCAAAGGGCGTGGGTCATCACCAGCGGATCACCGACGACGATCCAGTGTCGCTTGTCCGGGCGACGGAGATACATTTTTGCAATGATCTCGGGGCCGATGCCGGAGGGGTCACCCATGGTCACGGCGAGAGGAGCGTCATGGGCGGTCATGAATCAGCCTTTCAGGGAAGCGGTTTGCCAGCAGGTCGCGGGCGGCATCAAGGAGTGCAGAGGGTGAGCCGAAGCCTCCCGCCTTCATGGCGATGGTGAGCGGCGTCCCGTCCGCCCGTTCGGCGCGGCCGACCGGAAAGCCGGGCTCCAGCTCGCGGGTGAGACAGAAACGGCCGATGCCGAGGCGGTCGAGGATCGCCGCCATCGTCTCGCCGCCGGTGGCAATCACCGCGTCATAGTCGCGCCGGGCGACCGCTGCGGCTGCTTGTGCGGCGAGGTTCGTCGTCACCGCGCTGGCATTCTCCTGCCGTTGCAGCGGTGCCCGAAGACAAATCACACGGGCGTCGCCGGGAGCGTCGACCAGGTTGCTGACGACGGGAACGCCTTGTACCTGCAAGGTCTCGCATTGGGCGCGCGTCACCGGATTGGCGCTTCCTGCGACGATCACCACCCGCCCGGCGGCTTTACCCGTTACCGGGCGTTCATCCGGCACGGCAGGGACCAGCGATGCCAGCGCGATGGCGAGACCAGGAGAGCCCACCCAAAGAACAGTCTCAGGCTCGGGGATGCCGGCGACCTGCCGGTTCAGTATGTCCTGGCTGTCGGCGTCGAGGATCAGAATGGACCCTTTCCTCGCCGCATCGCCGGAACTGTCTGGGGCGATAATGATCGGTTTCCCCAGGGACGGGTCGACCAGATCGGCGATGTCCGAGGTGCCTGCGGGGTGGACTGGATCACGGCCGTAGACGCTTTGACTCACGGGAATGCCGTTCACCGTCTGGATCCCGCCGACGGTGAGCCGCCCCGCTTCGGGAAAGGCTGGAGCGATGACAAGCCTGCTCCGGCCGCTGGCGCGAAAGGCGGCGGCGACTTCCACGCGGATATGGCCGCGCAGGGTCGAATCGATCGTTTTGAACAGAAGGCGGGCATTCGAGAGGGCCGACACGGCGTCGGCCGTAGCCTTTCTTGCCTGCGGGATGTCGGAGGCGCGGCTGTTGGTATCAATCGAAGTGATCGCTCCATTCTCCGCGCCGTCGACCTGTCGCGTGATCACAGGTGCATAGCCTCTCGCGAGAAAGGCCGCCGCGCCGTCGGTAGCGCTGGTCAGATCGTCGGCGACTATCCCGATCAGGAGAGATGTGTTCCGCTTCATGTCGGTGATAATAGCAGAATTGTCGGAACCGATTATCCATATGATCTGACGATTTATGGTGATATGACGTCACCAATGAAGCGTTCTGAAGTACCTTCGCTCGACGACCTGCGCGCCTTCCAAACAGTGGCGCGTCTGGGATCTGTGCGTGCTGCGGCTGCCGAACTCGCTCTGACGCATGGTGCAGTCAGCCGCCGCGTCTCCAAACTGGCCGCCGATCTTGGTCTGCGGTTGCTCGAAGCGGACGGACGCGGGGTGCGTCTGACCTCCGATGGCGCGAAGCTGGCGGAGGCAACCGGCAAGGCATTCCATTTAATCACTGATGCCTTGGCAGAAATCAGATCCAGCTCGACGCCCATTCCGATCATCCTGTCCTGCGAACGCTCGCTGGCGATGCGCTGGCTGATCCCGCGCCTGTCTGGGTTTCAGGATCGATACCCGGATGTCGAGGTGCATCTGTCGACCGGCGGCGGAGGGCTCGACTTCGCACGTGACCGGGTGACGCTTGCGATCCGCCGTCTCGATTTTCCGATGGACCCGGAATGGACCATCATCAGGCTGATGCCGGAACGGGTTGGTCCGGTCATGCTGCCATCCCTGCGCAAGCGGTTCGAGAGTGGCGACTATGTGGCGCTCGGATCACGGACGCGACCGGATGCCTGGGAAGCGTGGCTCGACGCGCACATGGACGCGCCGCGTCCTCGAACGACCCGATTGCTGGACCATCATTTCCTGATGGCAGAAGCCGCCCTGGGTGGTCTTGGCGTTGCTCTTGCCCCCCAGGCGATTGCAGCGGACGACGTCGCGAATGGGCGATTGGAAGCACCACTCGGCTTTGATCGCGACGGGACGGACTACGGCCTGATCCATCCGAAGTCGATCATTGTTTCAACCGGCCTCTCCGCGTTGGGTGATTGGCTGACCGCAGAGTCCGACACATCGTTCAAGCGGCAGGTGCTTGAGAACAGCTATTAGGAAAATAACGTCGCCTTTGCGCCCGTAGCGGCTCAGGCAGGGCGAAAGAGACAGCACTGCGAAAGGGCGTGCTGGTTTGGCGGTCGACCGGAGGGCCTTGTGCCGGATGACCTCGCATTGCGGCACATTCTGCCAAACGCCTGCGATTATGCTCGGCTGATAGGGCAGATTGACAGGAACCAAGGACATGGATCGCTTCCGGCCGAAATACGTGACGTTTGATTGCCACGGCACGCTCATCAATTTCCAAATGGCGGACGCCGCCAGGGATCTGTTCGGTCATCTTCTGGATGGGCCGCGCATGGACGAATTCATCAGGAACTTCCAGGGCTACCGCCTCGATGAGGTGCTGCAGGACTGGAAGCCTTATGCAGATGTCGTTCACAACGCACTGGAGCGCACCTGCCGCCGCAACAGCGTCGCATTCCGTGCCGAAGACGCCGAAACTATCTACAACCGCATCCCGACCTGGGGGCCGCATCCCGACGTCCCCGAGGGATTGGCCAAGCTGGCCAAGGAAATTCCGTTGGTCACCCTGACGAACTCAATGGTGGCCCAGATTCCGTCGAACGTAGCAAGGCTCGGTGCGCCGTTTCATGCCGTCTTGACCGCTGAAGAGGCGGGTGCCTACAAGCCGCACTTCAAGGCGTTCGAGTACATGTTCGACACGCTGGGCTGCGGCCCGGAGGACATCACGCATGTGTCCTCGTCCTTCCGCCACGACCTGATGTCCGCCTATGATCTGGGGATCAAGAGCAAGGTCTGGGTCAATCGCGGCCACGAGCCGGCCAATCCCTTTTACGAATACACCGAAATCCGCGATGTGACGCAGCTGCGAGGCGTTTTCGGACTCTGACGGGCGAGGGCAGGCCGGAGCCCCGCAGAGCACTGCGCCCATTTTCGAGGGCGGCCAGCGGCGGCGTCTCAACATCGCGAGAAATGGAACTGCAGGGCGTCATCGCTGGAGCGCTCCATCTGTCGAAGCATGAAGGACAACGGTTCCCCAACAGGCGAGGATCTTTCGAATTGGGTGCTTATGGTGATCTGGTCCCCGATGAAGAAGCTGGTCAGCTCGATGGCTCCATGACGGCAGGACGCGACCATCTGCCTTACGCGGCAGCTTCAACCGAAGCTTATTTTCGCGCTGCCGCCGCAAGCCTGGCGATGCGGCCGGGCGCTTCCGAACCGGACATGTCGGCGGCACTACTGAAGCGCCACTACGGATTGACGGGATCGATCGCGACATTGTCCTCCGAGGTTGAGCGCACCGTTGACGTCAACCTGCTGGACGGCCGCCGGTTGATCCTGAAGACGTCGGCAACAGCGGAGGCGGTCGACAGCTTTCGTTTTCAAACCGCCGCCATGGCCGGATTGCAAGGGTTCACCGGCTTCGTCGCACCCGAAGTGCTCCGCACGACCAGCGGCGCGTTGATGTTCGAGCAAGAGGGGATGTTCGAGCAAGAGGGGACATGCGGGTACTTGCAGACCCGGATCGAGGGCATTCCGCTGCACCAGGCGACGCCAACTCCCGACCTGCTTTTTCGAACCGGCAGCGCTCTCGCCCGGCTGGACCTGGCTCTTGAGCTGGTCAGTGTGCCCGCGGCTCACCGTCCCGTTCTTTGGCACATTGGTTGCTGGTCGAGGTTGATGGAACTGGAGCAATACCTGCCATCCGGGAGCATTGCCGAGAGCGTACGCGTCGCGATGGCGGAGTATGCGGAGTTCGTTGAGCCACAAATCTCTGATGTGGCGTGGCAGGTAACGCATAATGATCCTAGCCCATTCAATATGATGGTGACTGGCCAGGGAATGGGTTTTATCGATTTCGGCGACGGCTGCTGGAGCCCGAGGATCCAGGACCTGGCGATCGCAGCAAGTCACGTCGTAGGGGATTCGACACTTCCTTTGGGTGGAGCCGAGCATCTTATTGCCGGCTATGCCTCTGTCATTGCACTTTCGGCACTGGAAGCAAAATTGCTCGTCGGACTGATGCGGGCGCGACAAAGCGCGTTGATCCTGGTCAACTACTGGCGGTCTCACCTTTTTCCGGCCGATGCCCAATACATCAAAAAGAATGTCGCGCGTGCCGAGCACGGACTTTCCATCCTGGCGCCTCTTGGTGTCGCATCGGGCGAGGCAGCCGTCCTGGCGGCAATGTCGTCGTTTCAGCCGTAATGCATCTCGGTTCGCTCGACCGGCACGGTAGCCAAAAGACGAACCGCGAATTGATCAAGGTACTCTTTCAGATAGGCAGCAGCACATGTCCACAGATCTCATGCCTAATCGCTACAGGCCCGGCGAATCCGATCTTCCGAGGCGCGAGTCCGAGCTCATTGCTCGCCGTGACGAAGTACTTGGGGCCTCCTATCGGCTTCAGTACCGCCGGCCCGTGCACTTCGTACGCGGCGAAGGCATGTGGCTCTACGACCCTGACGGGCGTGCCTATCTTGATTTCTACAACAACGTGCCGTCGCTCGGCCATTGCCACCCAGAAGTAAACGCCGCAATGGCTGAACAGGCGGGCCGGATAAGCGCCAACACGCGCTATCTCGAGCCAAAACTTATCGACTATGCCGAGCGACTGGTCGACACTTTCCCAAGCGAGCTCGACCGGGTGGTTTTTACCTGCACGGGGAGTGAATCCAACGACCTGGCCCTGCGTATCGCGCGATTTGCGAGCGGCAATGAAGGCGTGATCGTCTCGACCTACGCCTATCACGGCACCAGCGCGGCTGTCGCCGCGGTTTCCCCGAACCTGGGCGACGCCGTCAAGCTCAGCCCATTCGTGCGCATGGTCTCCCTGCCGGGGCCGGCGGGTGTGCCGGAATCACAAGCTGCGGACTTTTTCGAGGCGCAAGTACGCGCGGCCATTGTAGATCTGAACCGTCGTGGCATCGGCGTTGCGGCCCTGCTCATCGACAGTATTTTTTCCAGCGACGGCGTATGGGTCGATCCTCCTGGCTTCATTGCCGGTGGAGTTGCGGCGGTGCGAGAGGCAGGTGGTCTCGTCATCGCCGACGAAGTTCAGCCGGGTTTTGGGCGAACCGGCGCTCATATGTGGGGCTTTGAACGGCACGGGATCGTTCCCGATCTCGCTACCCTCGGCAAGCCGATGGGCAACGGATTTCCAATTGGCGCGGTCGTTGGTCGCAAAGCACCGATGGAGCAATTTGGCGCAACCGCTCGCTACTCCAACACGTTCGCCGGAAATACGGTTGGCATAGCGACCGCCGACGCCGTGCTGGCGATCCTGCAGCGCGACCAGATCCCCCAGAAAGCGCTTGCCATGAGCCAGCGCCTCCGAGCCGGGTTGGAGAAAATCGCGCAGCAGCCATATGGAGTGCGCGCTATCCGAAACGCCGGTCTGTTCTTTGGCATCGACATCGGGCGTGAGGGTGCCCCGGCCGCAAGCCGGCGGGCAATGGCGCTGGATGTGGTGAACGCACTGCGCGGCGACGGCGTCCTTGTCAGCACGACAGGGGCCAACGAGGATTCGCTCAAAGTGCGCCCGCCGCTCGTTTGCCAGGCCGAGCATGTCGATCTTTTTCTTGCAGCCATCGAGCGGGCGCTCATCAAGGTAGCGGGCTAGACCGCATAGCTGCGAGCAGGTGGCCAGGTCCTGGTTCCCAGGTCCTGGTCAATGCATGCCGAGATTGGCGTGTCGGGTCGGCCGCTTTGGGGCCTGTCGGCTGGATCAGGCAAGCATATCCTTCAGCCGATAATAGGTGCCCCACCATTGGCAGGAATCACGGCTTGCCGGTATGCAGCGGGACGGCATTCCAGTCCATGCCGCCGATTGGATTGGTATCCGTGCGGCCCATTGCAATGTCCGCTAGGACATTTCCGATCAGCGTCGAGAGCTGCGCGCCATGTCCTGAATAGCCCATGCCGTAGATCAGGCCATCGGCGGTGCCGGCGCGCGGATAGACGGTACGTGCCGATGCGCGGCGTCAGCACGATGCGCGCGCTCCGCTGACGGTCGCTTGCAGCGCATCGACAAACACATCGAGTTCATCCTTGTGCATGTAGATGTGCGGGGAAACGCGCATCCCGGCGATATCCTCGACCCGGCGATATTTGACATGGACCCGGTGCTGCTCACGCAGCACGCGCTCGAGCAGCCGCGAATCGACGCCGTCGATGGAAAAGAGCGCCACGGCGCCCAAGGGTCCGGCATCAACTGGCTCGGCATCAAGGGACCCGGCATTAAGCGGCGTATGCAGGCGAAAGCCCGGAATGTCGCGTGCGCGCTCGATCCAGTACCGCGTGAGTTCGCTGAGGCGCCGCTGGATCCTCTCGACGCCGATCCGGCGATGCAGGCGGATCGCTGGCATGATGCCCGCCTGGATGGCCGAATTATAGGCGCCAAGGCTCCAGTGATCGAACTTGTCGATCCTGAGCGGCGGCGGATCGAAGGGCGCAAGCAGCGGCCTCCTTCTGGCTGACCGGGTCGAGGCGGGATGTAGGATGTAGCCTCGTCCGCAAATACAGGCCCGGGCGAACGATCGGTTCTTCCCTCATCGGCCTCGGCTCGGTTGTCGTTCCGCTTGGTTGATGGGCAGCGACCGGAACACATCCGCGCGTTGTTTCGACATTTCGTCGAGGCTCAGCTTCCTGCCGTTTGCCGCGTCGTGTTCGAGGGAGCCGGCGGGAACTCGGCGGTGTCGGTGAACGAAGCCAGCCCCTACATTGCAGCCACGGTGCGGGCGCTTGACGCAGAATGGCCAGAGCCAACCCTGATCAAAGGAACGGGCGGCACGATTCCCTTGGTGGGACTGCTTGCCGACCGCCTTGGCGTCGATTGCATAGTGACGGGCTTTATCCTGCCTGACGACGCCATTCATGCCCCTAACGAGCGGTACCATGTCGAACGACTCCGCAAGGGGATACGCAGTTGGGTGAGGATCCTGGCGGAACTAACGGTCGGCCCAGGCCGCGCCGGGCAAGGTGCGGGCACCCTAAAAGCGAAGCGGGGCCGGTCGATCCGGCCCTGCTCGCCTACTGCCGCAACCTGAAGAGGTTCTCGTCTTACACCCAGATCAGTTTGGCGAATAAGGCAGCGACGAGTGGTGCAGGACGATCTTCAGCTGACCGTCACCCATTCGCTCAATTCCAAAAGAGTATTCGACCTTGGTCTCGGAGCCGTCCGTCTTCGTGAAATAGTAGTTGCCCATCGACATGGCACTATCGCTGTCGACGATCGTGCCTTCGTTTTCCCAGCGCACCTCGGTGTAGGGCGCAATCGCGAATCCCTTGTCTTCGCTCACAACTCCCGTGACGAAATATGACAATGCCTCCTCGAAAGTGCCGCGGAACTGGTCTTCGTCTGCAAGTGTGGGCTTGAACAGAACTTCTTCCTCTCCATAGGCATAGAATTTCTTGAGATGCTCCTCGGCAGCAGCTCTGTAGTCGCCACCATCGCTGAAGACCTGCCCGATATCGACAATACCCTCGCCCCAGGCCTTCTGAAGCGCGACGACTTCGTCCGCGGTAACTGGGGTCATCCCCTTGGCTTGCGCGGATCCCACGGCCATCAGGGCAATTGCGCTAGCTGCCATCGCTATCTTGTTGAGCATTCTGTTTTCTCCGTTTGCTACACGGGCGTCGCCGCCCACGGGGATAAGTTGGTGACCGGAGATCGATGAAACCAATGGTAATTTTCTGTTGAATCGATAGCTTCCAGCTATCAATCAAAGGAACATTCATAATGCGCCCCACGTTCCGCCAGCTTCAGTATTTTGTGGCGGTCGCCGATCAGTCCGGATTTGGCGCAGCCGCTCAGGAGCTGGCCGTCAGCCAGCCCAGCTTGTCCAAACAGCTCGCGACCATGGAGGCAGAACTTGGCATCGCCCTGTTCGAGCGCACCTCCCGGCGCGTGCAGCTCACGCCACTGGGTGAAATCCTTTTGCCCAGAGCGCGCGCGATCTTGCGGGATCTGGAAGAGTTCCGGGGCTTGGCCAGACACGCCGATGGCAAGCTGAACCTGCGCCTCAACATCGGCGTGCTGCCATCGGTCGGAGCCTACTACATGCCATTGGCGACCCGCCGACTGCATGCGTCTTTTCCCGATCTCAGGCTAGCCGTTCAGGAGGGTGCAACGCGCGATTTGCTGAACCATTTGCGTGAGGGGCGGTTGGATGCGGTTATCGGTTCCCCGACGGAAAACCCCGAGTTTCGCACCCGCCCGTTGTTCACTGAAACTCTGTGGATCTGCGCTGCGGCCGATGATCCCCTCTCATCGTCAGACGGACCCGTTACGCTTGCGGATCTTGCCGCGAAGCCGCTTTTGTCCCTGAGCCCGGGATACCGGCTCACCGAGATAGTCGAGCGACTTGCCGCACTGGCGGGAACGCAGGTTAGCCGGGACTATCAGGGCGCGAGCCTTGACGCCGTTCGCCAAATGGCTGTCATGGGCGCTGGTGTCGCGGTGTTGCCATCGCTGTATGCGTTGGGAGAGGCGATCCGGGACCCGGAATTCATCCTCCGCCGTCTTGATCATCCAGAAGCGCGACATGAGATCGCCCTTCATTGGCGTCGTAGCTCACCCATGAATTCGGCTTTCGAGAAGCTGACCGCCGCTCTTGTGGCGGTCAAGGAGGAAATCCGAGCAGCCCGCGGAGAGCAGTTTCCCTAGCACCGCGTTTGCCTTGAGTGATGGCCTCCTGTACCTGCTGGTGGGCGCCGGGACCGGCCGTCCCTCCGAAAACCTCAGCAGCCGTGCTATCGGGCAACAGGAAAAATCCCCTCAAGCAGAAAAGCGGTGTTGAGTGACATTGATGGTTACGCTTTGAAAATAGAATGAAATGGGGTCACATATCATAGTGGTCGGCAATGTCAGTCTGCCCAATCTCAGTGCCGTTTAAAAAATGTGAATAAATGATTGAAAGACATATGAGATTCGCGATCGCGCCGATGATGGATTGGATGGACATCGCGAAAAGCAACGCCTATCCAATAACTTAGGTGGTTCCGTTTCTCTGAGTTGTACTGTTGTTGTACTCGTCCAGAGTGCTTGGGCACAAAATGGGCCGCGTTTTGCCGTTGCCTGACTAGTGCAGGATTTGAACCTGTGAACTTCAGGTTTGAGTTTTCGAGCCGGAATGCTGGTGCAGTGGCGCCTAAGTATCTCCCGTTTCCGCTTACGCCCACAGGGTCTTCCTTGCCTACGTGCGCGGAGAACCTGGGGGACGGGTTGATCGCCGTCTTCGAGCTCACCAATCATCCCAACATCGACCCTGTCGAGACCATAGAGGCGGGCCTGACGGGCTATGACGCGCTGATTGCTGGTCAGCCACGACGAGACCTTCCTTGCGATTGTCGGCGCGCCAACCGGCGGAGTGATCTCGGAAACTTCGCCTCTTGGGCCTCGCGAGCACCGTATCGCGAGGCAGGCCGGATGGCTCAGGGAATGAGCAGAAGCTTGCCCGTCGTGGCGCGGCTTTCCATGTCGGCATGGGCGCGTGCTGCTTCGGCGAGCGGGTAAACGCCGCCGATCCGGATCTTCAGGTTCCCCTTCACGATCCAGTCGAAGAGTTGGCTGGTGCGGGCGCGAAGCAGTGCCGGGGTGTAAATATGATCGAAGAACCTAGCGTAGCCGATCTTGATGCTTTTCGGCAGGCTCATGATGTCGAGCGGTCCGGGACCGCCCAGCACCGGGCCGTACCAGCAGAAGGTGCCGGAGCGGCGCAGGGAGTCGAGCGAAGCCTGAAAGGTCTTCGGGCCGGAACCGTCATAGACAACATGGACGCCTTCACCGCCGGACAGGCGAACGACTTCCTCGGCGAATCGCCCCTCGGTGTCCACGATCACATGGTCTGCTCCGGCCTCTCCTGCGACGGCGATCTTGTCTGCGGACGAGACGCGGCCGATCACGTGCCCCCCTCTCAGCTTTATGATCTGGGTGAGCAGCAATCCGACGCCGCCCGCCGCCGCATGGACCAGCGCCACGTCGCCGGGCTGGACGGGATAGAAGTCGGTGGCGAAGTGGCTGGCGGTCAGCCCCTGCATCATCACGGAAGCGGCCGTACGATCATCGATCCCGTCCGGAAGCGGCACGAGCGCGTCCGCAGAAAGAGTGATACGCTCGGCATAGCTTCCCGGCGCGTATACCCAGGCAACCCGTTGCCCGGGCCGGAAATGCTCTACTCCATCGCCCACGGCGAGCACCCGTCCGACACCCTCTACGCCCAGAATTCCGTCCAGGCCATGCCCTTTCGGACGCCGATGTCCATGAAGTTCACGCCCGCCGCGGTGACCTCGACCAGAACTTGGCCGCTCGCGGGAGCAGTTTCGGAGCGCTCGACGAATTCGAGCGCATCCGGTCCCCCGGTGCGGTTCATGACAATGGCTTTCATCGCGATATCTCCGTCGCAGCATTCTCAATCAGCCGCGCTACGGGTTCAGGGTTCGACACCATCACTACGTGCGAAGCGCCCTTGATTGCGACCGTTTCGCGGGCGTGAGCCCGTTCAGCCATGTAGGCAGATGCTCGCGGCGGGATGTTCTTGTCCGCGTCGCCGTAGATGAACCAGCTTGGGATATTCTTCCAGCCAGCCTTGGTCTGGGCTTCGTTGAGGGCCGCTTCCGTGATCGGCCGCTGCGTTGCGGCCATCAGCCTCCCCTCGGCATCGGAGACGTCTGCCGCGAACTGATTGTGGAACTTATCCTGCTGGATGTATAAATCCTTTCCACCGCCTGACAGCGCGACCGGGGGAGCAAGTGTGGGACCAAGTGTGCTGCCTTCAAACTTTCCGGCAAGTTGGGCAGCCGTTTCGCCCACCTCTGGCGCAAACGCGGCGACATAGACCAGCGCCTTCACATTGGCATGACCACCGGCCGCATCGCTGATCACCGACCCGCCATAGGAGTGGCCGACGAGAACGATTGGCGCTTCTATCGAGGCAAGCACAGCGGCGACATAGTCTCCGTCACTTCTGACGCCTCGCAACGGATTGGCTGCCGCCACGACGGAAAAGCCATCCTTCTCAAGAATCTCAACGACACCGTTCCAACTCGAAGAGTCGGCGAAGGCGCCGTGAACCAGGACGATGGTGGGTTTGTCGGGCTGCGCAAGAGCGTTGCCGAACGTGGCCGCGATAATTGCGAGGCCTGCGAGCAAGATTTTCATCTGAACGTGCTTTCGTTGTGGGTGCGGTCTTCACTGCGCCGAGCGCAGGGTAAGGGGCGGGGCTGCCGCATACTCGCCCCGGCGTTTCTCTGCGTGGGGAACCGAGTTACGGCGCGTAGCGGGTAAAGACGTAGTCGTGTCCCTGGACACGCGCCTCGTGGCAGGCGAAGCATGTTTCGTGCTGTGCTACGTCGGCTGGCTTGCCATTAATGAACCGGCCAAAACCCCAGCCGCCGCTCGAGGCGTATTTCTTCGAATCCTTGACCATGACCTGCACCGTCGTGGCCGCGCCGGGAACCGAGGCGGGTTCGAACTCGGTCGACTGCGTTTGCTTCCATGCAAGCTTGACGAGGACGGTGCCGTCCGGGAACGGCAGCGTGCTTTTTCGATAGGCATCCATCGCGACTGTATTTCCGACGACTGCGCGAAGCTCGTTCAGCGGATCGCCTTCCAAGGCCGGCCCGATGAGCTCCCAGCTGCGGTAACCGACCGGGATCGTCACGCCATAGATCGGCGAGGCTTCCGCGTTCTGAGCTCGAACGCTGTCGATCTCAACGCAGCCGATAGCGAGAGCGATCGACACGGCGATGACGGCTGCAATTGCAAGCTTGCGTCTCATGCGCTCGCTCCGTCCGCGCTCAGAACTTGTCGACGTCGATGATGGCCGTGGCGAAGGCATCAGGCGCCTCCTGCGGCAGGTCATGCCCGATGCCGCCGGTGATCAGCCGATGCTCGTACTTGCCGGAGAATTTCTTCGCATAGGCGTCGGGATCGGGATGTGGCGCACCATTCGCGTCGCCCTCCAGCGTGATCGTTGGCACGTCGATCTCCGGGCGCTTGGCAAGCTTTTCCTCCAGTTCGTCATAGCGGCGCTCGCCTTCAGCAAGGCCGAGCCGCCAACGGTAGTTGTGGAGGACGATGTCGACGTGGTCGGGGTTTTTGAACGCAGCGGCGCTTCCGGCGAAGGTCGCATCGTCGAAGTTCCAGCGCGGCGAGGCGAGCCGCCAGATCAGTTTGGCGAAGTCGTCCGTGTATTGCGCATAGCCGGCACGGCCACGATCGGTCGCGAAATAGAACTGATACCACCATTGCAGTTCGGCCTGTGGCGGTAGCGGCGCCTTGTTGGCCGCCTGGCTGCCGATTAGATAGCCGCTGACCGAAACCATGGCCTTGCAGCGCTCCGGCCAGAGCGCGGCAAGGATATTTGCCGTCCTCGCGCCCCAGTCGTAGCCGGCGACGATCGCTTTTTCGACGCCCAGGGCATCCATCAGGTCGATGATATCGACCGCCAGCGCAGCCTGCTGGCCGTTGCGAAGAGTGGCATCCGACAGGAACCGCGTCGTGCCGAAGCCGCGCAGATAGGGCATGATGACCCGATAGCCGGCTCCTGCAAGCAGCGGCGCGACATCGACATAGCTGTAGATGTCGTAGGGCCAGCCGTGCAGCAGTATGACGGGTGGCCCATTCGCCGGGCCGTCCTCGGCATACCCGACGGTGAGCAGACCAGCCTCGATCTGCTTCAGCGATGCGAATGAGTTTCGCAATCCTGTCCCGCCGGCTACTGTCGTCTGCGTCCCGCCCTGAGCAGTGGAGGTTCGGACCGCTCCTAACTGAGCCAACGCCACGGTCGCGGCCGCGATGCCGAACAGGCGTCGGCGATGATGGTCGACGACTTCCGGAATTTTGATTGCGTTCATGGGACTACTACCTTTGTTCATGTTTCCAGGGCAGTCGCGGCAGTGCCGAAACCGAGGGACTAGATCAGGTTGATTTCGACTTCGATGTTGCCGCGCGTGGCCTTCGAGTAGGGACAGGTCTGATGAGCAGCATCGACAACGGCCCGGGCGTCGTTGCGATCCATCCCTGGCAGGCTCACATTGAGCCGGGCGCTGAGAAAGAAGGCGCCGTCGCCGCTGTTGAGATCAACCTCCGCATCGATCGAAAGGTCTGCTGGCAGCACGACGTTCATTTTGCGCGCGGCGATCGCCATCGCGCCCTCGAAACATGCCGACCAACCGGCAGCAAAAAGCTGTTCGGGATTGGTGCCGCTGCCCGCGCCGCCGGGCGTCGAGAGCCTGATGTCCAGCCTGCCGTCGGAACTGCGTGAGCCGCCCTCCCGGCCGCCCGTTGTGTGCACCTTCGCTGTGTAGAGTCGTTTTGCTTGGGTAGTCATGGCATGCATCCTGTATGACATCGGATCTTCGGTTAGCGCAGCGATCTGAAAGCTGCACGGACCTCCTGCGTGAAGATTTCCGGCTGTTCCCAGGCAGCGAAATGCCCGCCGGCCTTGGCCTCATGGAAATAGATGAGGTTGTGGTAGCAGCGCTCGGCCCAGCTTCGCGGCGCGCAGTAGATTTCGCCGGGGAATACCGTCACGGCGACCGGAAGATCGGCAATGTCCACGGCATTGAAATTGTTGGAGTGGTCTTCCCAGTAGATCTGCGCCGCGGAGGTTCCGGTTTCAGTGAGCCAGTAGAGCGAGATGTCGTCGAGCATCTCGTCCTTGGTCAGAACCCGCTCGGGGTCGCCACCGCTATAGGTCCACTGCGCGAACTTCTCGTAGATCCACGCCGCCAGGCCGACCGGCGAATCCACCAGGGAGTAGCCGATGGTCTGCGGCCGCGTGACCATCATGGCGGCATAGCCGGAACTGTCCTTGTAGAAGGTGTCGAGCGCCTCGAACGCCGCTCTTTCCTTCTCGCTCAGTCCGCTCGGCGCCGGCCCGCCGGCCGCCAACACTGATGCAATTTCCGGCGGCACGGTCCCCGGCATGTTGACGTGTATACCAATGAGCCCAGGCATCTTCTGCAGCGCCATGCGGTGGGAGATGACCGAACCGCAGTCGCCACCCTGCGAGACGTAGCGGTCGTAACCCAGCCGCCCCATCAGCACGCCCCAGGCACGGCCGATATGGTCTGAGCCCCAGCCGGTCTCAGTCGGCTTCCCGGAAAAGCCGAAGCCGGGGATTGAAGGCAAGACGAGATGGAAGGCGTCCCCGGCAGCACCGCCATGGGCTGTGGGATCGGTCAGCGGACCGATGACCTTCATGAATTCTAGGATCGAGCCGGGCCAACCATGCGTCATGATCATCGGCATAGCATTCTCATGGCGGGACCGGACGTGGATGAAGTGGATAGCAACGCCGTCGATTTCGGTGACGAACATAGGCAGAGCGTTGAGCTTCGCCTCGACCTTCCGCCAGTTGTAATCGGTCATCCAATACCGAAGGAGATTCTGGAGCTTTGCGAGTTGCACGCCCTGCGACTGATCCGTGACGGTTTCCCGCAGGGGCCAGCGCGTCGTTGCCAGACGTCGACGAAGATCGACGATTGCCTCTTCCGTGATGTCGACGCGAAAGGGATGGACGGCTTCGATGTCGACGCTCGCGCGCGCCCTCGCGGGAAGCAGGCTCAAGGCGCCTGCCGCCACTGATGCGGCGAGCAGGCTTCGCCGCGTGAGCGATGGCGATGATGCGGGCATGGTCGTTCTCCTTGGGTCCGTCGGCAGAGAGGTTCTTGCTGCTTTCGACACATAGAAGGAGATCGCCCGAAGCGCCCGTTATGCATTATGATGCAACGTTAGCGCTCGTCGGCGAATGCAGGCTTGCAGCGAAGCCCCCACTTTTGTTCTTCTCATAGCTGAGTGGTCGCCTGCATGGAGCAGGCCGCGAAGGGAGTGTCATGGCAGGGCCTGCAAGCGACACGATATCATTTGGTCCCTTTACGCTTGCCGTCCGCGAACGGCTGCTCTTGCGGCAAGGCACCACCGTCGATCTGGGCGGGCGGGCTTTCGATATCCTGGCTACTTTGGCTGCCCGCTCCAACGAGGTGATCAGCAAGAAGGATTTGTTGGCGAACGTCTGGCCCGACGTCACCGTCGAGGAGGGTAGTCTGCGGTTTCACATGGCCAATCTCAGAAAGGCGTTGGGCGACGGCAAGGACGGCGCGCGCTACATCGCTACCTTGAAGGGCCGGGGCTATTGCTTCGTGGCGCCGGTCTCGCGATCGGGTGGTCGCAACGATGCGCGAAGCGAGGCTGCCGCCAGCTACCCGCAGGCCAACCTGCCGAGCCGACTAGCCCGCATGGTCGGGCGAACCGACGACACGGCCGCGCTTTCCGCGGAGCTGGCGGCAGCGCGCTTCGTCACGTCGTCGGGACGGGTGGGGTCGGCAAGACCACCGTTGCGTTGGCGGCCGGGCATCACGTGGTCGATGCGTTCGCTGGCGCCGTGCATTTCGTCGATCTTGGCGCGCTGAATGATCCCAACCTGGTCGCGCCGACTGTAGCGTCGATGCTGGGGCTGTCGCTTCAGTCTGACGACGCCACGTCCGCTCTCATCACATACCTGGCTGACAAGAGAATCCTCCTGATCCTGGACACCTGCGAGCATGTCATAGACGCGGCGGCAGACCTGGCGGCCCGTATCTTCGCTGCCGCACCGCAGGCCCACATCCTGGCGACGAGCCGGGAGGCTCTCCAGGTCGAAGGCGAGCACGTCTATAAGCTCGCGCCGCTTGCTTACCCGCCGGACGATCTGGAACCCACCGCGGCAGTCGCGCAGGCGTTCCCTGCGACCGAGCTGTTCTTGGAGCGCGCAGCAGCGAGCGGTGCTCGTCTTGACCTCGACGATTCGGAAGCGGGGGTCGTGGCGCACATCTGCCGGAAGCTTGATGGCGTACCTCTTGCCATCGAACTGGCGGCCGGGCGGGTGGCAAGCTATGGCCTGCAGACAACCGCGATGCTTCTCGACGAACGCCTGGCCCTCATGTGGCCGGGGCAGCGCAGCGCACCGCCGCGCCAGAAGACACTTCAGGCTACTCTGGACTGGAGCCTCGGGCTTCTGTCCGAATTCGAGCGCCTGGTGCTTCGCCGGCTTGCCGTTTTCGTCGGTCATTTTTCGATCGATGCCGCGCTGACAATAGTAACGAGCCCGACCGTGGACGATGCGCTCGTATTCAGCGCCATCGATAGCCTCGTGGCGAAGTCGATGGTTGCGGCGAGGCCAGCCGGTGCAACGATGCGCTATCGACTGCTCGATACGACGCGGGCTTATGCCCTTCAGTTCGAGGTCCAGGATGCGGAACTCACGGAACTGGCCGCCCGGCACGCGACCTACTGTCTGCGATGGCTGGAGGATACGGGGAATGAGTGGCCTACGTTGTCGAGCGCGTCGCAACGATCACTGCACCTCGCGGGCCTTGCCAATGTGCGTGGGGCTCTGGATTGGTGTTTCGGATCCAACGGAGATGCCAGGCTCGGCATTCGTCTTGCCGCCGCCGCTGCTCCGCTTTTCCTGTCGATGTCCTTGCTCACCGAGTGCCATCGCTGGAGTTCCCGGGCAATTTTCGCTCTCGACGACTCCATGCGCAGCGGACGCGAGGAGATGCACCTTCAGGCGGGCCTTGGAGTTTCCCTGATGTTCACGCACGGGGGAAGGGACGCAGCGCGCGTGGCGCTGAACAGAAGCTTCTCCATTGCCGAGCAGCGCAGCGATGCGCTCGACCAGATTCAGGTTCTCGGGCCGCTGCAGATGTTCCATTTGCGTACCGGAGATTTCAGGACCGCACTCCGCTACGCGGAGCGTTGCACCGTCATTGCCGACGCGCTGGAAGACTCCGTTTCCACGACATTGGCGCATTCGTTGATGGGAATATCGCTTCACCTCAATGGAGAACTAGCTCGCGCCCAGACCTCGCTTGCGGCAGCATTGCGATACGGGCCGCGTTCCGGTCGGACCACGACCAACTATCTCGGCTTCGACGGGAGAATCCTGGCCGGCGCGATCCTGGCAAGAACGCTTTGGCTGCAAGGCCATCCGGATCGGGCGGTGGAACGCGCGCTGCTGACGATCAAGGACGCCGAGATCCTGAACCATCCGCTGACGCTTTCGATCGCTCTTGTCTGGGCCGTTTCCGTGTTCCTTTGGGTCGGCGATCTCGACCGCGCGGACGAGCATATAGACCGTCTCTGCTTGCGTGCGGAACCCCACTCGCTCGGACCGTATCTGGCGCTAGGACGAGGCTTCAAGGGAGAACTGGCCATTCGTCGAGGCGATGCGGAAAAGGGAATCGAGAGCCTGCAAGGCAGTCTCGCGGAGCTCCACGCAGCACCCTACGAACTGCTCACCACTCCGCTCAACGTCGCGCTCGTTCAAGGCCTTGCCGCCACGGGCCGGCTCGCGGAGGCCCTCGCACTGCTCGACGACACGATCCTGTCGGTCGAGGCAAACGGAGATCTCTGCTATATGCCGGAGTTGCTGCGCGTGAAGGGCTGCCTTGTTTTGGCGTCAGTGCAGTCTGGCGACGAGGCTGAAACCTACTTCAGGCGGTCACTCGAAATGAGCCAGGGTTGGGGCGCGTGGGGGTGGGAGCTGCGCGCCGCGGTCGACCTGGCTACCCTTCTGATCGATCGCAGACAACACGAAACCGCCCGGGCGCATCTCCAGCCGCGGTTCGAGCGCTTCGTTGAAGGTTTGGATACTGCTGATCTGAAGTCAGCTGCACGTCTGCTCGCGACGCAGAGTTAGTCTGGCTCCGCTACGTGAGCCAAGTGTCTGCCAGCTAGACGGTTTGCGGCAGGAGTGCTCTTGTCGAGAGCAATGCGGCTATCGGCTGTCTTTCGGCGGCTATCATGCATAATATCGCCCCGTAGCGCGCAATCCAGCGGGGTACGCGGCGTCCGGCAGCAGGCCAGCTCAGCGCTTCGCGCTTCTTGCTTGCGTTGGCGTTTGGAGCCATTCGACCGTTCAAACCTGAACGGCAGCTCATCTGGGAAACTCTCTCTGGGCCACCTGTCTGTGCTTATCAAGGTAGTCAGCCAAATTCTGCAAATGGACACCCTTGGCACATTTCTGACTTGTTTCTATTCGCATGAGCGGCAGGGCAATGGCGCCTGAACTGAGCTTGCGAAGAACTTTCGGGAGCGTCAGGTGCAAAAAGAAATCGCGACGGACCTCATCGAGCGGAATGATGGCCTTACCATTATATTGTGCCATGAGCAGAAAAGCGGTGTTGAGTGACATTGATGGTTACGCTTTGAAAGATAGAATGAAATGGGTCACATATCATAGAGGCCGGCGATGTCAGTCTGACCAATCTAAGTGCCGTTTAAAAAATGTGTATAAATGATTGAAATACATATGAAATTCGCCATAGCGCCGATGATGGACTGGACCGACCGGCATTGCCGGTTCCTGCATCGCCAGTTGACGCGCCGGGCCTTGCTCTACACCGAGATGGTGGTGGCCGACGCGGTCATCCACGGCGAGCGCGAGCGCTTGCTTGGTTTCGATGATACGGAACATCCGGTCGCGTTGCAGGTCGGCGGCTCCGATCCGCAGAAGCTTGCCGAGGCGGCCCGCATCGGCGAAGCCTTCGGCTATGACGAGATCAACCTCAATGTCGGCTGCCCGTCCGACCGCGTCCAGTCGGGTACGTTCGGCGCCTGCCTGATGAAAGCACCGGACCTGGTCGCCGATTGCGTCGCGGCGATGAAGACTTCTGTCGGCATTCCGGTCACCGTCAAATGCCGCATCGGCGTCGACGAGCAGCACCCTGAGCCGGCGCTCGATACGCTGGCGGACGGGGTTTTCGCGGCCGGCGCCGACGCGCTGTGGGTGCATGCCCGCAAGGCGTGGCTGGAAGGGCTGAGCCCGAAGGAAAACCGCGACATCCCGCCGCTCGACTACAACAGAGTGTACCGACTGAAGGCAAAAAAGCCAAACAAATTCATCGGCATCAACGGCGGAATTCAATCTCTTGAAGAGGCGCTTGACCACATTGATCATGTCGACGGCGCCATGCTCGGCCGCGCCGCCTATCATACGCCGGGCATTCTGGCAGGCGTCGACGCGGCGTTTTACGGCGAGAAGCCCAAAACGTTCGATTTTGCCGCGCTGATCGATGCGATGGCGGATTATGCGGCACGCCATATTGAGCGGGGCGGGCGGCTTGGCCATGTCATCCGTCACATGGTCGGCCTGTTCCACGGCCTGCCCGGTGCGCGCCGTTACCGGCAGATCCTTTCGACCGATGCGACAAGGCCCGGCGCCGGACCCGATGTGCTGAAGGCGGCTTTCGCCGCAGTCGATTTTAGCGGGACGGACGCCGAAGCAGCCTGACTGTCCAATCGCGCAAGATCATGTGGAGGGCATCGCGTTGAAGGTACGCCCAACAACGCTAAGCGGGAACAAATGGTGATTCTGTTGGGCGTTCGTTTCGAAAGGCTGCCCTGGGTCGCTTGCAATCAACAGTAGCGGCCACCTGAACGGGCAGGTAGCGCCAGAAACGGACATTAGCGAAGCGATTCCAGGGCAGCTTTGGAAGAGCGGACCTTCGACATCCTCATATCAATTCATCAGCTTCGGCTCCTAGAATACCCTGTGCGATCTAAAATTTGCGTGCGCGGGTGATAGAGGCGGGCCCAGTAACTCCAGCCAGGTGTAATCGAAATACAGTTGGCAATCTTTCCGTCGCAGCCAACGAACTGGATATCGACCGATCCATCCGCCCCGGGGTGAGGCCCAAGTCCGCGCGGGAGCAAGCGAGAGGACACGAGTCCGACCGGGCGCTGCCGAGGTTCCTCGTTAGCTCGGGAATGCCTGTTGTGCTATCGTCCTAAAGTCTCTCGGGCCGCCAAGGGTCACGCATGATCTTCCGTTCGAGGGAGAGAGCATCTGTGACGGAATTTGAAACGAAACTGAAGTTGGCCGCCAAGCTTGCCGCGAAAGGCAGGGTTTCGCGTCGCGACTTTGTTCAGCTGGCGCTCGCCGCCGGCCTTGCCGCCACGGCCGCCAATGCGATGTTCGTCCAGGCGGTGCACGCCGAGCCCAAGAAGGGCGGCACCTTGAAGATCGGCATCGGCGATGCCGCCGCCGCCGATACACTGGAACCGGGTAGTACCAACGTCAACCCGTTCATCGGCACCGCGCTATTCGGAACCTTGTCGAACGGCCTGACCGAAATCGATTCCAAGGGCAATGTGGTCCCCGACCTCGCAGAGAGCTTTGAGCCGTCAGACGGCGCCAAGAAGTGGGTGTTCAAACTGAGGAAAGGAGCCACCTTTCACAATGGCAAGACGGTTACCGCCGACGATGTCGTGGCCTCTGTCAGGCATCACAGCATCGAGGGCACGAAATCGGTGATGAAATCGCTCTTGGCTTCGGTCAAGAATGTCGTCGCCGACGGTGCCGAGACGGTGGTGTTCGAACTCGACGGCGGCAATGCCGACTTCCCCTACATCATGTCGGACATCCCGGTCTTGCCGGCGAAAGAGGGCGGCGTCGACTGGGAGTCGGGCATCCGCACCGGGCCCTACATGCTCGAGAAATTCGAGCCCGGCGTCATCGCCACCTTCAACAAGAACCCTAGCTACTTCAAATCCGACAAGGGCTGGTTCGACCGTGTCGAATGCCTGGCGATCTATGATGTAACGGCGCGCACCAACGCGCTCTACACCGGCGAGATCCACTACATGGATCGCTGCGACCTGAAGACGCTCGACATTCTGAAGCAGAGCCCCGATCTCGCGATCTTGGAGACGACGGGCTACGGCCATTATGTCTATGTCATGAATGTCCAGAAGGCGCCCTTCGACAATCCCGATGTGCGGAATGCGATCAAATACTCGCTCAATCGCGACGAGATCGTGCAGAAGGTGTTTCTCGGCCACGGCGCCGTCGGCAACGACAATCCGATCGCACCGACCGTCAAGTTCGCGATCGATCCGCAGCCGAAGCACGTCTACGACCCCGACATGGTCAAGAGCCTCCTCAAGAAGGCGGGGGCCGAGAACACCCAGTTCGACCTGTCGGTCGCGGATGCCGCGTTCACGGGTGCGACCGACTCGGCTCTCCTGTGGCAGGAGCATGCCCGGACGGCCGGGCTCAATCTGAATGTGATCAGGGAGCCCAACGACGGCTATTGGGACAATGTCTGGCTCAAGAAGCCGTTCTTCGCCTCTTACTGGGCCGGCCGGCCGACGTGCGACTGGATGTTCACCACCGCCTATGCGGCGGAAGCGGTGTGGAACGAAACGACTTGGAAAAATCCGCGCTTTAATGAGCTGCTCGCCGCCGCCCGCTCGGAGACTGACAATACCAAGCGTGCCGGCATGTATGCCGAAATGCAGCAATTGCTGCATGACGACGGCGGGCTGGTGAACGTGGTCTTCAACTCCTATGTCGAAGCCCACACCAAGGCTCTCGCCCATGGCGAGGTGGCGTCGAACTGGCCGATGGACGGGCAGAAGATCGCCGAACGCTGGTGGTTCGCCTAGGCCGTGTACTCATATATTGGGATGGCGGATTGCACGCGTTTGATGCCTCCCTGTCCCCCAGCAGCGGCGCCGGAGCGGACATCGCAGCAGGTCCGAGTTGCCCACAAGCGGAAGTCCCTGGCGCGCATCCGGGGTCCATCAATTGCCTCTGATCTTAGACAGCGCGTTCTTTGCGTAAAAGCCGACCAGAGCTTCATTCTGGAGTGCCACGAGCGCAGGTATCGCAGCTTGTGCCGGAGGCCCGATCTTGCCCAGAGCCTCGATGGCCTCCCGTCGGAGATACTCAACCTTGAGCGCTTCAACCAAAGCCGGAACGGCTTGTAATGCCGCTGGTCCAAACCAGCCCAGTCGCTTTACTGCATATTGCTGGGAAAAGGGATTGCCGGTCTCAAGCTCCGCTTCCAGGCTCGTCACGGTGACGTCCAGCGGCAGCGCAGCGATACGGACACCGTCATTCAGGCGCTCCCGGACGCTTGCGTGTTCATAATCCCATTTGAACGAGAGGTGTAAGGTGTCGGGAAGGTTTTCGAGCCCTTTCTGGTCTAAACCCGGTCGGAACTTCAGTAGTATTTGTCTCGCTTCTTCCCGGCGCCCGAGCTGCGTCAGCACGGAACTGAAAGGTAGAAAGAGCGCAGTTGCGTCTGGGTTTCGCCTGACGCCTTCTCCGAACACCTCAGCCGCTTGCTTCAGATCGCCCGTTGCAAAAAGCGCCAATCCACGCGCGAGAACGTAGTGGCTTGGATAGTTCGGGTTGAGCCGCATGGCGGTCGCGACGAAATTCAGCGCCTCTGCAGGTTCGCCTGAGATCGTCAGCGCCCACGCCGTTGCGATGTGTGCCTCGGGGTCGTTGGGATCCAAAGCAATCGCTCGACCGGCATTCCTGCGTGCATCGTCGGCCAGACCTTGATAGACGTCCCGCAATGCCTCGACCGTGTAAGACAGTGACGTTGGATATTTCTTGGCCAGCTCTGCGTAATCGTGAGCTCCCCACCAGAAATATGGTTCGTCCCTTCCGAGTTCTTTACCCCAGAGTGACTCAACGACGCGGAAGTAGGCCAGCGCCAGGGCGGCATAAGCTCGCCCATATTCGGGATCAAGTTCGGTTGCTTTTTTCAAGGAAGTGATGGCGGCAGCTGTGTCCTTTGCGTTGTAACGGAGATACAGGCTCCAACCCTCTTCGAAAGCTTCCTTGGCTGCGATATTGTCCGGCTTGGCGCGGGCAATTTCCGTTTTTTCGGTGGTGGTGAGATTGACCTTCAAAGCTTCGACGATCTTTGCGACAAAAACGTCCTGGACCGCAAAAATATCGGCGACGTTTCCATCGAACCTGTCCGCCCACACATGCCCGCCGGTGAGGGCATCGATGAGTTGGGCGTTGACTCGCACCTGCTCGCCGGCTCGCCGTACGCTTCCCTCGAGAACGTAACGTACGCCAAGTTCTTCGGCGACCTGGCTGATTTTTACCGGCTTGCCGCGGTAAATGAATGTCGAGTTTCGCGCGATCACGAAGAGGCCGGAAAGCTTGGAAAGGTCGGTGATCAAGTCATCGGTCATGCCGTCGGCGAAGTGCTCCTGGCCGGCGTCGCTCGAGATGTTGGTGAATGGCAATACAGCGATCGATGGCTTATCCGGTAGCGGGAGCGCCATTCTTTCTCTGGAGGCCACCTCGACCGGCGGTCCTGAACCGTCGCCGACGACCTTCCAAAGTGCTACACCTCCGGCGATCAGGATCAGCGCCGTCGCCGCGACCGCCGGCCGGCGCCATTCGATATAGCGCTTGCGTTTTGCTGGAACTGTTCCGGATGCGGCGCGTGCCCGCGGGCCTATCCGATACAGACGAATAGGTTTTTCGATGTTCTTGAGCTTTTGTTCACCCAAGAATTCGAACTCAAAATCCAGCTTTCTCTCGACCTGATCGAATGCCGATCCTGAAATAAGGACGCCCCCGGGTTCGGCCAATCCTTCCAGTCTCGCTGCGACATTCACGCCGTCGCCATAGATATCCTGCCCTTCGACAATCACATCGCCGAGGTTTACGCCAATGCGGAATTCGAGTTGTTTTTCCTTCGGCAGTTCGGCGTTGCACTCCGCCATAGTCCGCTGGATTTCGACGGCGCAACCGACCGCGTCGACCACGCTGGAAAATTCTATCAGCGCGCCGTCGCCCATGAGCTTCACGATGCGCCCCTTATGAGCGGCGATCTTCGGATCGATCAGGTTCTCGCGGGTGCTCTTCAGGCGCGCGAGGGTATCCGCCTCATCGGCTTCCATAAGGCGGCTGTAGCCAACGATGTCAGCGGCAAGTATCGCCGCAAGCCTGCGCTCCATGGTAGTTTCCGGCGCTGGGCAACTGTTTCCATGATAAAAGAGTATCGCTTCGGAGCCTAGTCCTGCTCTCGTCGGCTTTGGGTCACGATTTGCCTTGAAGTTCCCAGATCGAGAGTTTGCAAAGTGTCGGAGATGCTCGCTACGCTGACCGACTGTCCCAACGAGAGCGCACTATTGGCAGCTCACTGAGCGGCGGCGCAGCGGCCGTTCAATCGCGCAAGATCATGCGGTCGCCGCGCACGTCGAAACCGGACAGCGAGCCGATGAAGTTCATGCCGAGCAGGCTCTGGCCGAGCATGCCGGGCGCGGCGATCATCACCGGCATGTCCTTGCGCACGATCCCGCCGATCGCCAATTCGTCGGTTCTCACGACGGCGGCGCGCGCCATGCCGTTGGCGGTCGAAACCGGGATGGTGAAATTGAGAGCGGCTGGATTGAAGCCGGCCGCTTGCGCGTCCTGCGCGGTCAGCACGGTGCTTGTTGCGCCGGTATCGACCACGGCCCGGACCGGCGTGCCGTTGACCATGATTCGTGCTTCGAAATGGCCATTGCCGGCCTTATCCAGGGTCACCGTGGCGTGGCCGTCCTCAAGGCCCAACGCCAGCGGACTGCCGGGAACAAGGCCGGCCGTTACCCGGCTGGCGAAATCCTGCAATTCATAACGATACTGGTAGCCGGCGATCAGTGCGAGCACGATGACGGCCCAGGCGCCCATGCTGCGGGCCATCGTGCCCAAGGGCCTGCCTGATCTGAGCAGGCCGGCGCCGATGAGCGCGACCAGTGCGGCAAGCCAGATCAGCCGGCTGAAATCGTAATTCTCGACGCCGAATGTGCTGCCGGCGGAATCGTTAAGCATGAGCAGGACAACGCCTACCCCGATCAGGATCATCAAAACCCAGAAAACCCGGTTCATATGTGGCTCACGAGAGAGCGTCGCGTTCGCGCGCGAGGCGGGTGCGGCGGGTTTCGCGGCGCGGTCTGCGTTCAACCGTTTCCAGCCGGGCCGGCAGCTCGGCCATGACGCTGCGGCGGATTTCAGGGGTCATCTCGATCCAGGCGCCGATTTCCTCGCGCGTACGGCCGCAGCCGAAGCAGAAGCCGGTTTTCATATCGATCGAACAGACCAGGACGCATGGGGATTCGATGGCCGTCATGTTTATCTCTCAGGATTCCCAAGGAATCCCTTGTCTCGCTTCCACATGGTGTAACGGCAAGGCCAATGCAAGACCTCCGGAATGCGCCGCCGGCAGCCGCTTTCGCGTCAATGCAGGCAGTTGTGCCGGCCGAGCAAGGCGGCTATGCCGCTCACCAACTCCGGGAACGATCATCGACGACATGACCAGCGCGCTGCCCTTTGACGATTTTCGCAATCTTCTGGCGACCCTGCCGCAGGCCGACGCGGCAGCCGAAGCCCGCGTCCGTGCGCTGTTTGCCACGGCCGACAAACCCAAGGGTTCGCTCGGCCGCATCGAGGACATCGCGGCTTGGCTGGCCGCCTGGAGCGGCCGCGCGCCGCCGGCAGTGAACCGGCCTCTGGTGGCGATCTTCGCCGGCAATCACGGCGTCGCTCGCCACGGCATTTCGCCACGGCCCGTCGCTACCACGGCGAACGCCGTCGAGCTTTGCGCGGCCGGCGGTGCGGCGATCAACCAGATCTGCATCGCCAATAATCTCGGGCTGAAAGTGTTCGATCTTGCGCTGCACATTCCAACCGCCGACATCACCGAGGAGGCGGCACTTGACGAACGCGGCTGTGCCGCCACCATGGCCTTCGGCATGGAGGCGATCGCCGGCGGCGCCGATCTGCTTTGCCTTGGCGACCTCGGCGTCGGCAATTCCACCGTCGCCGCGGCCTTGCTTGCCGCACTGTTCGGCGGCAGTGGCGCAGATTGGGTCGGCTCCGGATCGGGCGCCGATGCATCGATGCGGGTGCGCAAGGCGGAAGTGGTCGATGCCGCGCTAGCCTTCCACGGCACAGGTCTCAGGGACCCGCTGGAAGCGTTGCGCCGGGTTGGCGGCCGTGAGTTCGCAGCGATTGCCGGCGCCATCCTCGCCGCCCGGACGCAGAAGATCCCCGTCCTGCTCGATGGGTTGGTGACGACAGCCGCTGCGGCGGCGCTGCATGCCGCCGACGCCACTGCGCTCGATCATTGCCTGCTTGCCAGCCTGTCGCCAGAGCCTGCGCATGCTCGGGCCGCCGAGCGGCTCGGCTTGCGCCCGCTGCTTGATCTCGGCGTCAGCCACGGCGAGGGGGCAGGGGCGGCACTTGCGGCCGGCCTGGTCAAAGCCGCTGCGCTCACCGCCTCGGGCATGGCAGCGGCGCTGCATTAAAGCGCGTCGCGTTCGACCCGCCTCATGCGACGCGCTTCAGGTTGTTGTTTTGCGGCGACATGCATTAAGCGTCTATCGCCGGCGCGCAGCAACGGCCCTGGTCGGCAGCGCCGGCAATTCCTCCATCACCCGGCTCAACGGAAAGATGGCGATCGCCTCGGTGCCTTCGCGCAGTTTGGAATGGAGTTCGAACTCGCCGCCATGCATGGCGAGCAGGCTTTGGACGATCGGCAGGCCAAGCCCGGTGCCTTGCTCGGCGCTCTTGATGGCGATGGAGCCCTGGCCGAAGGCGGACAGCACGACCGGAATCTCGTCTTCCGGAATGCCGGGCCCATTATCTTTGACGGAGAGGTATTGGCCGCCGCCCGCCGTCCAGCCGACGCGCACGCGGATCTCGCCGCCAGTTCCGGTGAACTTGATGGCGTTCGACAAAAGATTGAGCGCGATCTGGCGCACCGCGCGTTCGTCAGCGAACAGGCGCGGCAAGGCGTTTTCGAAATCCTGGACGATGCGGATGTCCTTGTTGCGCGCCTTCAGCTCCATCATGTGACAGCAATCCTCGACGACGGAAAGCAGCATCATCGGCTCTTCGTTGAGCTGGTAGCGGCCCGCTTCGATGCGCGACAGGTCGAGGATTTCGTTGATCAGGTCGAGCAGGTGCTGGCCAGAGTCATGGACGTCGCGAGCATAGTCGCGATAGGTCGGATTGCTCATCGGTCCGAGCACTTCGTTCGCCATCACCTCGGAGAAACCGAGAATGGCGTTGAGCGGCGTCCGCAACTCATGACTCATCGAGGCCAAAAACCGCGACTTTGCCAAGTTGGCGTCCTCCGCCCGTCGGCGCGCTTCGTCCGACATCGATTTCGCCGTGTCCAATTCGGCAATCAGCGCGTCCTTTTCGGAGCGGAACGAGAGCAGCATCAAGGACGAGCGATTGAGGCGGCGCGCCACATAGGCGAAGAAGGGCAGCGAGACAATCAGCAACCCGGCCATGATCAACTCGACCGGCATCCACTGCCTGGCGCCGGCATAGGCATAGGCGGCCACCGGAACGGCGAAAGTCGCCAGCAACGCACCGCGCAACGATGACGCCGTGATCGCCGTCGCCGCCATGGCAAGCAGCAGCACCACCGCCTTGATCAACTGGAACCGGTCGACCTGGCAGGTGTCGCAACCGAGCCAGGCAAACCAGGCCCAGCCCAGGCCGCAAAGGAAATGGCCTATCAGGAAATCACGGTGCGTTTGCAGCGGGTTGAGTTCGGCAGCTTCCGTTCGGTCGACGCGCCTCGCCATGAACACGACGATGGCGTAGCAGATGAGTATAAGAAGCGCCCAGACGCCAATTGCCTTGCCGACGCCAGCAAACAGACCGGTCGCGGCGGTCGCCAGGACGAGAAGCGGAACTATGATCGCGCCGCCTATCATCGCACGGGCGTGCAGTTTCAACAGCTCGCGGTCGAAATCAGGATTTCCGGCCTGCTGCGAAAGACGGTCGCGCGTCTTGCGCACCGCGCGCGCCACATCGCTGTTGCGATGGGGTTTCCGGCGGTCCACAATAAACTTGTCCGCTGTGGTCGAACGTTGCGAGGGCATGGAGACTTCAATTTATGCGGGCAGCGGTTTCAAATTGTTAAGCTACGTTCGAATGATTAACCAACGGTTTGCCATATGAGCCGTTCGTGGTCGCGGCGGCCGGGACTGCGATACGTCCCGCCGCGGCCGCGAAGGCTTTGGCGCCGGCTGGTGGACTACGCACTGGCCATGCTTGTCCTCGGTCTGCTGATCCTTCTGGCGGCGCGCCTTGATCGGATCGAGACGCGCAAGGCTGAGGGTGCCGCCGTCGTCAATGACGGCGATACGATCACGCTCGGTACCGAGCGTATCCGCATGCGCGGCATTGATGCGCCAGAATATTCGCAGATCTGCCGCAAGGACGGCGCCGGCTATCCCTGCGGCAAGCTGGCGCGGCAGTCGCTGGTACGTCTGATAGCAGGCAAACCCGTCTCCTGCACCGGCTGGCAGCGCGACCGATACCGCCGGCTGCTCGGCAATTGCAACGCCGGCGGCAGGGATCTCAACCGCGCCCAGGTCGAGGCCGGCTGGGCAGTTGCCTATGGCGATTTTGAAACCGAGGAGGCCGCTGCCCGATCAGGCAAGGCCGGCATCTGGGCCGGCACTTTCGACGAACCGCACGACTGGCGCGAGAGCCGCGATCACGAAGTGGTCGAAAGAAAGCACGGTCGCTTGGCTTCGATCGGCGATGGCTTGCGAGAAATTTTTCGCTTCTGGTGATGGTCAACCCTATAGTGTTGCAACAGAGCGAGGTGCGTCCAGTCGGACGACACAAGCCATGCGCTGAGATTTTTTTAATCTTCGCGTCGTGCTTTCCGGCAATCGATTCCGGCCGTCGGGCCGGTGCGAAAGGAGGATGGATGAAACTCTTCGACGGCGGCCGGGCGCCCAATCCACGGCGGGTTCGCGTCTTCCTCGCCGAAAAGCGGCTTGAGGTTCCGCTGGTGCCCGTCGACATGGGCGCGATGCAGCAGAAAGAGCAGCCGGTCAGTTCGCGCAACCCGCTGCAGCGCCTGCCGGTGCTCGAACTCGACGACGGCACCGTCATCACCGAATCCGTCGCCATCTGCCGCTATTTCGAGGAACTGCACCCGGAACCGGCGTTGTTCGGCCGCGGCGCGCTCGGCAAAGCGCTGGTCGAGATGTGGCAGAGACGGATGGAGCTCAACTTGCTCAATTGCGTCAGCGCCGCGTTCCGACACGTCCATCCGGCGATGAAGGAATGGGAGATCCCGCAAATTCCCGAATGGGGCGAGGCCAACAAGCCGAAAGCCGTTGCATTCCTGAAACTGCTCGACGACGAGTTGGCGAACCGCGAATTCGTTGCCGGCGACGCCTATTCGATCGCCGACATCACCGGGCTGATTGCCATCGACTTCATGAAGCCGGCGCGCATCAAGGTGCCGGAAGACTGTGTCAACGTGCTGCGCTGGCATCAGGCGATCTCCAGCCGGCCGAGCGCCGCCGCCTGAAGATGAGCCCCAGGCATGATCGAGAGCTGGAAAACTTCGCGGCGAGGGTGCGCGCCTGCCGACTCTGCGTCGAAAACCCGGTAGGCCGGCCGCTGCCGCATGAGCCGCGCCCGGTGCTCAGGCCGTCGTCGAGCGCCCGTATCCTGATTGCCAGCCAGGCACCGGGCACCAAGGTGCATATGTCAGGCATGCCGTTCACCGACGCCTCCGGCGATCGGTTGCGGGACTGGCTGGGCGTCAGCAGCGAAGAATTCTACGACACGACAAAATTCGCCATCGTGCCGATGGGCTTTTGCTTTCCCGGCCAGGATGGCAAGGGCGGCGACCTGCCGCCGCGCCGCGAATGTGCAGCGGCCTGGCGTGCGCCACTGATGGCGCTGATGCCGCATATCGATCTGGTGCTGACGATCGGCATCTATGCGCAATCCTGGCACATGGGCGCCGCGCGCCGGCCCTCGCTGACGGAGACGGTGATGGACTGGCGCACCATCTGGGATGCGCCCACCATCCCGAAAGTGCTGCCGCTACCGCATCCGTCGTGGCGCAATACCGGCTGGCTGAAGCGCAATCCGTGGTTTGAAATGGATTTGCTGCCGTTTCTGAGATCGGAAATCCGCTATCGCCTCGGCTGACGCGTAAGCAAGAAATCACTCGCTTTTGCGCCATCTGACAGAATTTCTTTCTTGTGAATGGCCCAAATAAGAAGGACTATAGCCAATCTATTCCTGATCTATCCCGTGGGAGCACCCAAATGGACCGCCTTGACAGAAAAATCCTCCGCCTCTTGCAGGAGGACGCGACGCTCGCGGTCGCCGATGTCGCCAAGAAAGTCGGACTGTCGACCACGCCCTGCTGGCGGCGCATCCAGAAGCTCGAGGAGGAAGGCGTCATCAAGCGGCGCGTCGCCATCCTCGATCATGAAAAGGTCAATGTGCGTGTCACCGTGTTCGTGTCGATCCGCACCAATTCGCACAGCCATGAGTGGCTGCGGCGCTTTTCGGAGGTCATCCAGGAATTTCCGGAAGTGGTCGAGTTCTACCGGATGAGCGGCGACGTCGACTATCTCCTGCGCGTGGTGGTGCCCGACATCGCTGCTTACGACGCCTTCTACAAGCGGCTGATCGCCAAGATCGAGATCCGCGACGTCTCGTCGTCGTTTGCCATGGAACAGATCAAATACACGACAGAAATGCCGCTCGACTACATGGTTCTGGACAAGGAATCGGGCGCCAACGCGGCCTGAGGGAGTTTTCGCTT
This sequence comes from Mesorhizobium sp. WSM4815, assembly GCF_055811575.1. Taxonomy (NCBI): domain Bacteria; kingdom Pseudomonadati; phylum Pseudomonadota; class Alphaproteobacteria; order Hyphomicrobiales; family Phyllobacteriaceae; genus Mesorhizobium; species Mesorhizobium sp. WSM4815. The sequence continues at coordinate 39,547 of NZ_JBVVQS010000095.1, forward strand.
AGTTCTTCTTTTTGTTGAGGAAACTCCACGGCGAGTTTGCCGGTAGCGTGATCGTGTCCGGCACGAGATCGACATCCGTCACCTCCGCCTTGCGTACGGTGTAACCCGACTGGATCACGCTGACACCGTCGAGGATGAAGAGCTGACTTTTCTCCATGCCCGGCTCCAGCGCGCCGGTCACGGCAACCGGCTGATAGGCTTGCGACATTCTGTAGGGGCGGGCGGGCGTGACGAGGACGATCTGATTGGGCGGCGGCGTCGGCATGTGGCTGCACGCCCCTGTCCACGGCACCAGCAGGAACTGATAGACGAGATCGCCGTCCCGATCGAGCGGCAGCGCGTAGCCCGCCAGTTGGATGGCCTTGTCTCGCAAATTGACAGACAGCGTCTCGCCACGGTCAGGCATTTTTGCCGCGACCATCGGCAATCCGACACTTTCGGCAGCGGGCTGGGTCGCCGGGCGCAGGTCCTTCCAGAATATGCGCGCGGTTTCGGCGGTAGCGGTGGCAATGGAGATGCCGAGTGCGACAGCCAAGGCCGCGCCTGATTTGAGACAATTGTTCATTGGCTTCATGCTTCGCCAGTCCGTGGCTGGATCGGGTAAACCCGTCGTGAAGTATCGGCAACGGGGTGATCCGCTTGTTATCGCAGAATGCAACATAGAGTGCCATGCCCGTGGGGCTAACCGGGGCAAACCGTCGTTGGGGCTGCCGCCCACACCGAAGGGCAGAGCGGCGCCTGCGCGGGGAGTTCGATCCGAAGAAGGCGAGGAAATCGCCGAAAAAAGTCTTGCCCAGTGGCCTCAGCGGCGCAGAATAACCCGACCAAGCGACGCCAGAAGACAAACCCCATCTTCGAACATCGCATGAGCCTGGAGAAATTCAATGCCGACCAGCCATGATCTCAACGGGCTGATGAAATTCCTCAGCCGTGACGAATGGAGCGAGTGTTTCGCGGAAGTGTTCGACGATCATTTCGGCCCGATCCTCGGCGACGCGGACATGGAATTCGAAGAACTCGCCGAGATCCTGGGTGATGACCGAGTCATGAATCTTTGGGGCTGCGCCTTCGAGGATTTCCTGACCCAGGACTTCGAGGGCGAACCCAGCAACATCGTCGAAAGTATCTCAAGCGCAGAGGCTGGAAGGAAAATGCGCAAACGAGAGCCTATATGGGCGCGCTGCGTACTTCCATCATGAGCTTGTATGAGGTTAGCGACGTCGTTCCGGGACAATCGCTTATGGCGCGCGATCTTCTCCGTGGTGGCGAACCCATCGCCGTCGAAGAGGGCACCGCCACCAAGACGTTGAAGCAGTGGGACAAGATTGCGGCGAGAATCGTGTCCGTCCGCGGAAAGAATATCCTTACCGGCGGCATTCTTCAGTTCACCCGAGAGGCCACCCAATCCTTGTTCGATGCCCTGTTGGACGTGTTCGGCAAAAAGAACGCAAGAAAGCTGCCGGTCATAAGGGATGAAGACCTGCGGGCGGTGGCGTGCACGTTCACGCTCATATGGGTGTTCGACGCCCTTGGTAAGGCGCTGGACATGCCGATGCTTCAAAATGCCGAAGGCGACGAATTCATGTTTCATGATGTCCGCTTTCCCTTGGCCGCCGGCGCGTCGCAAGAGGACATCACCGCCCGGCTGAACGGCATAGCGGGCATGTCGCAGGAAAATGCGCAGTTCTGGAACTGGCTGGAATGCTCGCCGCAAGGCGAGGACAGACCCAAGCAGGCGGGCACGCTTTCCCTGGACACCGCAATGGACAACGGTTGGCGCGTGTTGGGCAATGTCGAGTTGAAAGGCGGTTTCCTGTGTCTATCCGCCAATTCCGCCGAGCGGGCGGAAAAAGGGACGGCCCTGATCCAGCGAGCCCTCGGCGATCTGGTCCGAACACCTCTTACCGAAATCCGTACCGTAAAGCAGATGATGGCTGAACGGCCAGCCAAGGAGGGCAGGACGCCCTCATCGAAGATTCCTCCGGAAGTCACTGAACCGGTCATTCACGAATACTCGGATCAACACTATCGGGATACCCTCGATCAGCCGGTCCAAGTTCTTGATGGCAAGACACCGCGTCAGGCCGTCAAGACCCAAACAGGCCGGCAAAAGGTGGCCGAATGGCTCAAACATCTGGAAAACCAGACCGCCAAGCAGCCTGACCGCTCCCATCCTATGGCCGTTTACAGTTTTGATTGGATGTGGACGGAACTCGGCGTTCGCGACCTGCGCCGATAGCGCCTGGCGTCCTCAACGCGCTCCAGGCGCATCACATGCCGGCGCGAGCCGGCCATGCCGATCTCGTGGAAGCCGCGGGCCACGAACATCTCGCGAAAGCCCATGAACCGGTAACTCGGCGACGCCTGGTCGACCGGATAGGCCTCGATGGTCCTGGCGCCTTTGGCGAAGGCGTGATCGATGGCCGCGTCGAGCAGGGCGCTTGCCAGTCCACGGCCGCGCGACGCCCTCGGCACATAGAAGCAGACGATCGACCAGACGCCCGCCTCGCTGTCGTCCTGCTCCTGCGACAGCTTGCGATAGGTCTCGCGTGGCGCCACGGAGCACCAGCCGACGGTCTTGCTTTCGGCATGGGCGACGATACCGACCGGCGTGCCGGCTTCGATGAGCGCCAGCATGGCCCGTCTCCTCTCATCGTTGGACGCGTGCTCGCGGTTTTCGAGGTGGCGCCAGGCCATGCACCAGCAATATTTCGGGCCGCCAGGCTGCTCGAACAGGTTCTCGAAATCGGCGCGCGCGGATCGCGTCACCTCAGTAAAGCGGATCTGGCTCCGGTCAGCCTTTTCTGGCGAGCCGCTCGAGTGTTTTGGCATCGGAAAGCTCCCTTGCAGCGTCCTTGCCGATCCAGCGCGCCGTCTTGTCGGTCGATCCGGCCAGCTTCTGTGCCAGGGCAAGGGCAGCGCCGTGCAAACTCATCGATCGCTTGCCTATAGAGCGAAGCGCCCAGTTCACTGCCTTCTTGACAAAGTTGCGGTCATCGGCGGCGTGCGCTTCGATGATCGGCAGGAAGTCGAGGAAGGTCGCCTCCGGCTCCTTCTTCCGGTGGACGACCGACCAGGCCATCATGGCAAAAGCCGTGCGTCGAACGAACTCGTGTTCGTCGGCCGCGAACTCTTCTATCAGCTCCTTCCAGCAATCCGAATCGACAAAGAGGTCGGAGACGCCGTCGACGATATCCCACGAGTCGAAAGTCGCCGCCCATCGTCTTGCATCCGCAGCAGAAAACCGCTTCGGATCGGCTGTGACGGAAGCGATGAACTGCGCTTCCATGATGCCCGACTCCCATAGTTCGAAGGCACGCTCATGGTTGCGCTTGATTTTCTTGGCAATCTGCCGCTGCACGCCATGCGGGATTCCGAGCGCACGTTCGATCTTGATGCCGTAGCGGAGCATGCCAAGGCGGTTCTCCTGCGAGCCGATCGAACGCAGATGGGCGACAATCTCCTCGGCGCTGGAGTGAGGCGAAAGCTCGGCCACAACAAAACCTACTTCTCCAATCGCGCCAGCAGCGAAGACGTGTCCCAGCGTTTGCCGCCCATCCCCTGCACATCCTTGTAGAACTGGTCGACAAGTGCCGTCACCGGCAGCTTGGCGCCGTTGCGGTCGGCCTCCGCCAGGCAGATGCCGAGATCCTTGCGCATCCAGTCGACGGCGAAGCCGAAATCATATTTGCCGGCATTCATCGTCTTGTGGCGGTTCTCCATCTGCCATGAGCCGGCCGCGCCCTTGGAGATCACCTCGATGACCTTTTCGATGTCGAGCCCGGCCTTCTTGCCGAAATGAATGCCTTCGGCCAGCCCTTGGACAAGGCCGGCGATGCAGATCTGGTTGATCATCTTGGTGAGTTGGCCGGAGCCGGCCGGGCCCATCAGCCCGACCATGCGGGCATAGGCATCGATGACAGGCTTCGCCTGCTCGAAGGCTTTCTGCTCGCCGCCGACCATGACGGTCAGGATGCCGTTTTCGGCGCCGGCCTGACCGCCGGAGACCGGTGCGTCGAGGAACGAAAAACCGCGAACTTGCGCCTTCTCCGCCAGTTCGCGCGCGACTTCAGCCGAGGCCGTGGTGTTGTCGATGAAGATGGCTCCCTTCTTCATCGAATGGAACGCACCCTCGGCTCCGATCGTCACCGCGCGCAAATCGTCGTCATTGCCAACGCAGCAAAAGACAAAATCCTTGCCGTCGGCGGCCTCAGCCGGCGTGTCGGCAACACTGCCGCCATGCTGGGCAACCCATTGCTCGGCCTTTGCCTTGGTGCGGTTGTAGACGGTGACGTCGTGGCCGCCCTTGTTCCGGAGATGTCCGGCCATTGGATAGCCCATGACGCCAAGACCGAGAAATGCCACCGATGCCATGTTTTCGAATCCCTTCAATCCTGTTTCCGGCCTTCTTAGCGGATCAGGCAAAGCTATGGGAGTCAGCGGTGCAGATGTATGGTAATGCGCCGTTCTATCCACTCGACCGCGTGGCGGAGTATCTCGACAATGATCAGATAGATGATCGCCGCCCAGACATAGGACTGGAAGTCGAAAGTCCGCGAATAGGTGAGCTTCGTGATGCCCATCAGATCATAGACGGTGATGATGGCTACGATCGCCGAGCCCTTGATCATCAGGATGATCTCGTTGCCGTAGGGACGCAGCGCCACGATCAGTGCCTGCGGCAGGATGATCTTCCACATCGTCTGCAATTTGTGCAGGCCGAGCGAGGCGGCGCCCTCCCACTGGCCCCTGGGCACGCTCTCGATCGCGCCGCGCAGGATTTCAGCCTGATAGGCGGCAGTATTGAGCGAGAAGGCGAAGATTGCGCAGTTGAACGCCTCGCGGAAAAAACCCCAGAGGCCAATCATATCGAGCTGCGGCCGGAACGAGCCTACGCCGTAATAGACAAGGAAGGTCTGGGCCAGCAGCGGCGTGCCGCGGAAGAAATAGACATAGGCGTAGGCAAGACCTGAAAGAAACCGGTTTTTCGACATGCGGGCATAGGCGATCGGCACCGACAGGACCGCGCCAAGCACGATCGAGATGGCGACCAGCAGAAGCGTCACACCTAGCCCTGTCACATAGGATGGCGCATATTTCGCGAAAAGCTCGCCGTTCCAGGCGACAATGAGGTACGCAGCAATCCCGGCGAGAAAAGCTATCCACATACAGACCAGCGCGTAGCCGAGAATACGTTGGCGCGGCCAGCCGTGCGGGATTGCTGGCGGTTTTTCGACCTTCCTCGCCACGTCGGCTGCTGCCGCACTCATCGCTGCACCTGCTGGCGGCCGACCGCACGTTCGATCGCATTGATGCCGAAGGACGATATGATTGCGAGGAGCAGATAAATAAGCGCGGCAACACCGAAAAACAGGAAGGCGTGCTTGGTGACGCGGGCGGCGACGCCCGCTTGTCGCAATATGTCGGTAAGTCCGATGGCGGAAACCAGGGCGGTATCCTTGAGCAGGATGAGCCACAGATTGGCAAGGCCCGGCAGCGCGATGCGGACAAGTTGCGGCAGCACCACAAGGCGCATCGTCTGCCAGCCAGACAAGCCAACCGAATAGCCGCCCTCATACTGTCCCTTCGGGATGGCGCGGAACGCCGAGAGGAAGACCTCGCTGGCGTAGGACGAGAAGACGACGCCGAGCGCGATCATGCCCGAAACAAAAGCATTCACTTCGACCGCGGCGGTCGGGTCATACAGGCGCATCAATTGCTGGATGCCGATTTGCGCGCCGTAAAAGATGATGAACAGGGTCAGCAGCTCAGGCAATCCACGAAAGATCGTGGTGTAGATATTGCCGGCCAGCCGCAGCGACGGCTCGTTGGATTGCTTGGCCAGTGCGACCAGAAAGCCGATCACCAGACCGAGAGGCAGGGTCGCGGCTGCAAGCGAAACGGTGATGAAAACACCATAGGCGATGTCGTCGAGCCAGCCTTCGGGGCCCCAACTGAGCAGCGTCCAAACGCTTTGCATCCGCCTGCCTGTTCTCCTCTATGGCTTTTTTAGAGAGCGGCGTCAGCCCTGGCGTTCCGCTGCTTGCGCAAACGGCGGGGATATCCCGCCGTTCGCTGTCAACCCGGAATGATCAGGACTCGCCGCCGTAGACGTCGTACTTAAAATACTTGTCGTTGATTTCCTTGTACTTTCCGTTGGCACGGATGGCGTCGATCGCCTTGTTGAACTGATCGACCAACGCGGTGTCGCCCTTGCGTACCGCGATGCCGGCGCCCGGACCATGGATCTCGATGTCGGGCGTGATCGCGCCGATCAGCTTGCAGCAGGCGCCGTCCGGCGTGGCAAGCCAGCCTTCGATGACAGTGATGTCGTCATTGACCGCATCAACGCGGCCATTGGCGAGATCGAGCTGGTATTCCTGCGCGGTCGGGTACGGCTTGACCGTGCTGTCGGTATAAGTCTTGGTTGAATAATTGAAGTGGGTGGTGGCCGCCTGCACGCCGATCGTCTTGCCGGCCAGGTCCTCTTTGGTCACGCCTTTGATATCGCTGTCCTTGGGCGCGGCGATCGCCGGCGGCGTGTTGTAGTATTTGTTGGTGAAGTCGACCTTCTCGGCACGCTCCGGCGTAATCGACATCGAGGCAACGATGGCGTCGAACTTGCCGGCCTGAAGCGCCGGGATGATGCCGTCCCAATCCTGCGCGACGAAAGTGCACGTCACCTTCATCTCGTCGCAAAGCGCCTTGGCGATATCGATGTCGAAGCCCACGAGCTGGCCATCAGCGGTCAGGTTGTTGAACGGCGGATAGGCTCCCTCCGAGCCGATCCTCAAGGTTTTCTCCTGAGCCTGGGCAACGCCCAATGTCAGCAGCGCCGCCGATGCGGCGAGCGCTATACGCAGTGCAGTACGCATGATAGTCCTCTCTGTATGTTCCCGGCCGTCGTTCCAAACGGCTCTGTGGGCGGTTCTGTTGACCGCCCGCTGGCGCGATACTCCCATTCTTTCCCAAGAAAAAGCAACTGTAAAACCGTTGCTTGCGGGTTTCGCATTGCCGGACAATGCTGACGTTGCGGCAGGTATAGCAAAGGGGAAACAGGGGGCGGCCGATGCTTCTTCGGCAGTACCCTCAGCGCGTCAAACCTGTCGCGCGCTCGATGAAGTCGGCTATCGATCTGGTGTCGTCGAGATCGAAGACAGGCAGGCTTTCGTCGGCTATGGCGAAGTCGGCGGCGATGGCGACGATGTGCGGATCATTTGCCGAAAGCGGCGCCCGGTCCTTGGCTTCCAGCCGCCGCGTCTCGATCTTGCTGTGCGCCTCGCGCTTGTAGCCTTCGACCAGCACAATGTCGGAGGCGCCGAGCCGCGACAGGATCGCATCCAGCGTCGGCTCCTCCTCTGCGCGTAATTCGTGCATCAGCGCCCAGCGCCTGTCCGACACGATGGCGACTTCAGTGGCGCCGGCCTGCCTATGGCGAAAACTGTCCGCCCCCGGTTTGTCGATGTCGAAGGCATGATGGGCGTGTTTTACCGTCGAGACTTTCCAGCCGCGCCGGACGAGCTCGGCGACCAGCTTTTCGGTCAGTGTCGTCTTGCCGGAATTCTTCCAGCCGGTGATGCCGAAGACGCGTCTCATCATGACTTCATGCTCTGCAACAGACCCTCGACACGGACAATGTCACTCGTGGCGAACGGCAAGCCTATATGCCGTCCGGCGCCATATCAGGTCCAGCGCTTTCGGCGGCTGTCTTGCGCCGGCCGACGATCCGTTCGCGGTAAAGTGCGTAGAGGCCGGAGCAGACGATGATGCTGGCGCCGAGGATCATCGGCAGGTCGGGAACGTCGCCGAAGATGAACAGGCCAAGCAGGATCGACCAGAGCAGGGCCGTGTAGCGGAACGGCGCGATGAACGAGATGTCGCCCACCCGCATCGCCATGATGATGAACTGGTAACCGATGACCACGAGCACTGCCGCCAATGCCAGGAACGCCGTGCTTTCCCCCGTCATCGGTGTCCATCCGCCCATTGGCAAAAGCAGCGCCGCGCCGAGCACGGTCATGGCGACTGCCGTGGTGGTCGACACCAGCAATGTCGGAATGGCTTGCGGTATCCGCTTGGTGGCGAGGTCACGCACCGCACAACAGGCGACACAGGCCAGCGCCAGCAGCGAATAGATGCTGAACCCCTCGAAGCCGGGCCGCACGATGATCAGCACGCCGGCAAAACCGATGGCGATGGCCAGCCAGCGCCGCCAGCCGACGCCTTCCTTGAACACAAGTGCTGCGCCCATCGTCACCGCCAGCGGCAGCGCCTGCAGCACGGCCGAGACATTGGCAATCGGCAGATGGGCAAGGGCGATGAGAAACGACGCGGTAGCGCCGGCTTCGCCGATCACGCGTATCGCCACCATCGGCTGCAGCATCGAGCCGGGCAGGGCAAGCGCACCGCGTTGCCAGGCAAGCAGGCCCACGAAAAGCGAAGCGAAGGCGCCGCGGATCAGCATGACCTGCGCCATGTTCATGGATTCCGACGCGACTTTGGTGATCGCGTCGTTGAGGGTGAAACCACTCATGGCCACCACCATGAACAGTGCACCGCGAAGATTTGGGGAAAAAAGCAAAGGCGTTACCACTGTGGTCCTGCATCAAGCCTCTACCAGCCGGCGGCAAGACAGCAACGTCAAAGGGCTGGTCCACGGCGTTCGGCGGCTCGCTGCAACCTCCTCGCAACAGCGGCAGGATCTATTTCGGCGGTGCGACCAGGAAGATCAGCCGCCGGTGACGCTCATGTGCCGCGATACCGACGGACGGTTGGTGCGGCGGTCGATGATGAAATCATGGCCCTTCGGCTTGCGGCCAATGGCTTCGTCGATGGCGTCGGCGACCAGTTCGTTGCCTTCGGATGCACGCAACGGTGCGCGCAGGTCGGCGGCATCTTCCTGGCCGAGGCACATATAGAGCGTGCCGGTGCAAGTCAGCCGGACGCGGTTGCAGCTTTCGCAAAAATTATGCGTCATCGGCGTGATGAAGCCGAGCCTGCCACCGGTCTCGGCGACGTGGACGTAGCGGGCCGGGCCACCGGTCTTGTAGGGGATGTCGGTCAGCGTGAACTGCCGCTCGAGTGCTGCGCGCAGCAGCGACAGCGGCAGATACTGGTCGGTGCGGTCGGCGTCGATCTCGCCCATCGGCATGGTTTCGATGACAGTCAACTCCATGCCGCGGCCGTGCGCCCAGCGCAGCATCTCGGGCAGTTCGGCGTCATTGAAATCCTTCAGCGCCACCGCATTGAGCTTCACCTTCAGTCCCGCTGCCTGCGCGGCGTCGATGCCGTCCATGACCTTGTCGAGATTGCCCCAGCGGGTAATCTGGCGGAATTTTTCCGGGTCCAGCGTGTCCAGCGAGACGTTGATGCGCTTGACCCCGCAATCGGCGAGTTCAGCGGCAAAGCGCGAAAGCTGCGAGCCGTTGGTGGTCAGCGTCAATTCTTCCAGAGCGCCGCTTTCGAGATGACGCGAAATCTGACGCACAAGATGCATGATGTTCTTGCGCACCAGCGGCTCGCCGCCGGTAAGACGCAGTTTCCTGACGCCCTTTTCGATGAAAACCGTGCATAGCCGGTCGAGTTCTTCCAGCGACAGCAAATCCTTCTTGGGAAGGAACGCCATGTCCTCGGCCATGCAATAGGTGCAGCGGAAGTCGCAGCGGTCGGTGACCGAAACGCGCAGATAGCTGATCGTGCGACCAAAAGGATCGATCATGTCCATGCTGGTGCGTTTCCCGTGGTTGCGAACGGCATCGTTATATATAGCTATGTGATACGATCCAACCTGCCATTCAAGACAAGAAGTTTCGATCCTGGGCAACATCGCGCCGACAGATCGTGTCGGAAGTTTCGAAGCGGCCTTTTCCCGCTGCGCGAAGCGGCGTAGGGAAAGGACAGATGATGCGGAACCTATCACCATGACGGCGCCGAAGGAACTCAGGGTCTCGAAGGACCGCAGGCTGCTAACCGTGACGTTCCCTGGCCATCAGCCGTTCGAGCTGCCGGCGGAGCTTTTGCGGGTGGCCTCGCCATCCGCCGAAGTGCAGGGCCATTCGCCCGAACAGCGCGTGACCGTTCCCGGCAAGCGCAACGTTGCCATCCTGAAGATCGAACCGGTCGGCAACTATGCCGTCCGCATCACCTTCGACGATTTCCACGATACCGGCATCTTCACCTGGAACTACCTGCATATGCTGGGTCATGAGAAGGACGCACGCTGGGCCGCCTATCTCGCCGAGCTGGAAGAGAAGGGGCTGAGCCGCGATCGGTAGCTCCGGCCCGTCGTCAAAGCGTCACCGATTTGGAGTAGCGGCTGCGGATGCTCGGAGGCGAAAACATGTCCGTCATCACCACGGTCGAACAGCTCGAAGCACTCTATGGCCTGCCCGGCGAGACCTCGCTGGTCAAGGAGCTCGACCATGTGATTCCCGAATACACCGCCTTCATCGAGGCCTCGCCTTTTGCCGCGATCGCGACCAGCGGGCCGGAAGGGCTGGATTGTTCGCCGCGCGGCGATTTCGCCGGCTTCGTCCGCATCCATGATCCGAAAACCCTGATGATGCCGGACCGGCGCGGCAACAACCGTGCCGATTCGCTAAAAAACATCATTCGCGATCCGCGCGTCGGCCTGTTGTTCCTGGTCCCAGGCTGCGGCACGACGCTGCGCGTCAACGGCCGCGCCCACATCACCACGGATGCCGCGCTGTGTGCCTCGTTCAGCGTCGACGGCCGACCGGCGCGTTCGGTCACGGTCATCGATGTCGATTCGGTCTATTTCCAGTGCGCCCGCGCCATTGTCCGGTCGGAGTTGTGGAACCCGGTGAGGCATATCGACCCGAAGTCGCTGCCGACACCCGGAAAAATCCTGGAAATCACCAGCCGGAAAGGCATCGACGGCGAGGCTTACGACAGGGAATGGCCGGAGCGCGCGAAAAAGTCGATGTGGTGAGCGGGTCACGCCTCCTTGAGCACGTCGGCAATTTTGCGCATCTGCTCGCCGATCATGTCGCATTGCTCCGGCGTCGACTGGCTCATCGCTTTCTCGATCAGCGCCATATGAACCTTCAGCGCCTGCATCAGCAGTTCCGTGCCGGCTTCGGTCAGGGTCAGGCGCAGCACGCGCTTGTCCTTCTGATCGCCTTCGCGGCGCAGCAGGCCGCGTGTCTCGAGTTGCGGCAGCAGCATGGTTATGTTGGAACGGCCGACCAGCAGCCGGCGGGCGAGATCGTGCTGCGACATGCCGGGATGGCGGTAAAGGTTCATCAGCACGTCGAGCTGCGCCGGCTTCAGGTCCAGCGGCGCAAGCTTCACTGCCAGCGTGCGCTCCAGGACATGGCAGGCGCGCGCCACCGCGACCCAGTTGCGAAAACGCGGGTTGTCCCAGGGCAGCTCTTGCTTAATGTTCATGTTTGAACTATTATGTTCATGCTTGAACGAATGGATGGATCGCCACTATGGCATCATTTGGATTGAAGGTCATCCGGGGCGTGTTTGCCGCCGCCGAACATGTGGCTCCCCGCCTGACCGGGCGCGCGGCATTCGAACTGTTCTGCCGCACGCCGAACGCCAAAATCCTCAGCGACGGCGAGCGACGCGCCGTCGACCGCGCCGCCGGCTTCATGGCCGAGGCGCGCCATCATCGGCTGAAGACCAAAAACGGCTGCGTCATGGTGCATGAATTCAGGCCAGAGCCGGGCAGGCGGGCCGCCGGCACGGTGCTCGTCATCCATGGCTGGCGTTCGCGCACCGAATATATGCGCACGCTGATCGAAGCCTATCGAGGCGCCGGCTACAAGGTTGTCTCGCTCGACCTGCCGGGCCACGGCCAATCGCAGGGACGCCGGCTCACATTGGTCAGCGCTGTAGAGGCCGCCCGACTCGCTGGCGAATGGTTCGGCCCGTTCGTGGCGGTCGTCGGCCATTCCTTCGGCGGTGCCGTGGCCGCCAATGCCGTCGTCGGTTCGGTCAAGGACGTTCCGCCGCTGGTGGCCGAGCGGCTGGTGCTGATCGCGGCACCGAGTTCGCTGCCGGCGATCTTCAACGATTTCAGCCGCATGCTCAGTGTCGGCCCACGCTCGCAGGCCGCCATGGCCGACCGGGTCGAACGCATCGCCGGGCGACCGCTGCACGAATTCACCGGCGACCGTCAGCTTGCCGGCACGCCGGTGCCAACGCTGGTCATCCATGCGCCGGACGACCGCGAAGTGTCCGCCGACCATGCAAGGCTCTATGCCGGCGCCGGCGACCATGTGCGGCTGTACTGGGCCGACGGGCTCGGCCACCGCCGCATCCTCGCCGACAAGAGCGTGGTCGAGCGTGCGGTCGGCTTCGTTGCCGAACACCGGCAGCCGGTATCGCTGCATTAAACACCGGCGGCTTCGACCTGCGTGTCAAAAGTCGACCGCTTCAAGGAAGAGTGATTCGAGGAAGAGCGCTTCCTTGCAACCGAATGCGGCTGGTCGAGTTGATTCCCATCGCCGGCGGCGTCATCGCCCGGCCTCAGTGCTATTCGATGGAGCCGATTCGCTTCGGCTGCCACCGTTGTGAAACCGTTCTGCAACAGAGACGTTCTGAAATTTATGAAAGCTTAACGAAATCAGTATGAATCGGTGTAGTCGCGCCCTACATCCATGATGCGGTGGGCGAGACCGTCAAGCGATGCGGAACGGGAGCCGGCTGCAGCCGGAGCGGGTGATTCCATGAAATTCCTCGGAAACAAGGCAACCGTGATGCCGCTTGCGGCGGTCGCGGCAATGCTGGCCTTCGGCGTGCCGCAGGCAGACGCGCAAGGATTTTTCGAGAGACTCTTCGGCGGTGGTGTCAGGCATTCGCCGCGAGGCGATTTCCCCCTGCCGCCGTCGAGGCAGAGGCTGAAATACAAGCCATATGCCACGGCGCCCGCTGCCTCTCGTATCCGCAGCCCGTCCTATTACACCTACAAGAGCGACCCGCTCGTGCGCGTCGACTTCTCGACGCTGACGGCAGCGCCGGAGCCGGCAATGCCGCAGGACGCCGCATTCCAGCCGTCGTCCGCCACCGGCGCTGCCTTCCGCGAAGCGATTGCCGGACTCCACGATTACGAGCTCTACGCCGAGAAGGACATCGCCAAGGCACTCGTCGCCTATTACGCGGCCAATCCGGATTTCGTCTGGGTGACGGGAGCCAATGCCAACAGTCGCGCGCAAGATGCGGTGCGGGTGCTTGGCGAGGCGACGAGCTATGGCCTCATGCCGGCCGACTATACGGTTGAAGTGCCTGCCGCCGGCGCATCGACCGGCAGCGCCGATGCGCGGCTCAAGCAGCTCGTCCGCTTCGAGATGGCGCTGTCAGCGCGCGTCTTGCGCTATGTCCGCGACGCGCACAGTGGCCGCGTCGATCCCAATCGCATCACCGGCTACTATGATTTCCCGGCCAAGCCGCTCGACATGGAAGGCGTGCTGAAAACGCTGACGCGCACCCAGCAAGTGCGCACCTATCTCGAATCGCGGCATCCGCAGAACGCCGAATACCAGGCGCTGCGCGTCGAGCTGGAATCACTTCAGGCCAGCGCCGACGACGAGATCGTCGTCGATCCCAAGCTGTTGCTGAAGCCGGGGGAGACCAGCCCCGAACTGCCGAAGCTTCTGACGAAGATAGCGCGCAATCTCGACGACGAGACGGGCGGCGCCTATGGCGAGATATTGGCCAGGCTCGCCACCAGCGAGGTCTATGCCCCGGAACTGGTGCCGGTCATCAAGGCGGTGCAGAAAGAGGCTGGCATGAAGGGCGACGGCGTCATCGGTCCGCGCACCGTCGCGGCGCTGGTCGGGACGTCCAAGGCCGACAAGATTCAAAAGGTGCATGTCGCGCTGGAAGAGTTGCGCTGGCTGCCATCCGATCTCGGCAGCCCGCGTGTCTTCATCAACCAGCCGGCGTTTACCGCGACCTATATCGAAAATGGCGAGGAGAAGCTGAAGACCCGCGTCGTCATCGGCAAGACCACCAACCAGACTTCCTTCTTCTACGATCAACTCGAGCAGGTCGACTTCCATCCCTATTGGGGCGTGCCGCAGTCGATCCTCGTCAACGAGATGCTGCCCCGGCTGCGCAGGGATCCCGGCTATCTCGACCGCGCCGGCTACGAAGTGGTCAATGCGCGCGGCAAACGCATTCCGTCCTCCTCGGTCAATTGGGGCGCCTATGGCGCAAAAATACCTTATGGCGTGCGCCAGCTGCCGAGCGAGGCCAATGCGCTGGGCGAACTGAAGATCCTGTTCCCCAACAAGCACGCCATCTACATGCACGACACGCCGCAAAAGACTTTTTTCGAGCGTGACATGCGCGCGCTCAGCCATGGCTGCGTTCGCCTGCAGGATCCGCGCGGCATGGCGGCGGCGGTGCTCGGCACCTCGGTCGATGACATCGCGGAGAAGCTGAAGCACGGACATGCGACGGAGAAGGTAGCGCGCAGGATCCCGGTCTATGTCGCCTATTTCACCGCCTGGCCTGATATGTCCGGCAAGGTCGAATATTTCAGCGACGTCTACGACCGCGACGCGCGGCTGCAGCAGGCGATCGACAGCACGCAAGCAGTGCGCTCGCCGGCGATCTGAGGACGCTAACGCGGGGGAGAGCGGGCGCCGGAACCCGGCCGCGCCGCCATGAGCGTCGCCGAGCTGGCCACGTATTGCCTGGAGGGGCGATCTATTTGGGTTCGGCTGTCACCGGATCGTAGGTGATTTCGACCTTCGCCTTGTCGGTCGTGTAATAAGTAACGGTGTAGGCGCCGCTGTCCCAAGCGACCTCGTCGACGTAGCGAAAGTCGTCGCGTTGCTCGACCTTGGCGATAATCTCCGACAGTTTCCTGGCATTCTGCGGCGGCAACGGACTTCCGTCTGCGGCAAGGGCCGGTTCACCGAAAAAGAGAACGACGACGCCTGTCGCCAAAACAAGTCTGAACATGGCTTTCCCTCGCTTCTCGCAAAAGTAGAAACTCGCGGCCATGCAGGTTTGTTCCGGGCAGGTTTGTTCCGGGTTCCGGAATGGACACAAGCGAATTGCGCCGACGCATTGTCGTTTGCTCATGCTAATGCGTCTGCAACTCACCTTCGTCGGGGAAGAGGTGGGCCAAGGCCGTGTCGAACGTGAGTTCCAGAGCGTCACCCGGTTGAAAAACCTTGTCTTCATTGAAGGCCGCAATGAGTTCGCTGTTATCGCGAAGTGTCAGGTCCACGACCGTCTCGCTGCCCAATCGCTCGGCATGGGCCACGATGCCATGCAGCAAGCCTTTTCCAGATTGCACCGGCCGCAGGTACTGCGGACGGACACCCAGGATGGCCTTGCCGTCTTTCCGGAAGGCGCGCCTTCTGGTCGCTACCCTGATCGGCTCCAGGGATTGGTTGCCAACCATTGCCGCTTCGCCATCGAGGGCGAGGACGTCGACGTTCAGGAAATTCATCGACGGGGCTCCGAGAAAGCCGGCTACGAACCTGTTGGCCGGCTCGTGATAGAGCTCCATCGGCGCTCCGATCTGCATGACTTGACCGTCCTTCAGCACGACGATCCTGTCAGCCAGCGTCATCGCCTCGACCTGGTCGTGGGTGACGTAGATCATCGTTGTGCCCAGTTGCCTGCGCAGCCGGCCGATTTCCATGCGCATGTCCATGCGCAGTGCGGCGTCGAGGTTGGAGAGCGGCTCGTCAAACAGGAATACAGCCGGTTTCCGAGTGATTGCGCGCCCGATGGCGACGCGCTGGCGCTGGCCGCCCGAAAGCTGACTTGGCCGGCGGTCGAGCAAATGTTCCATTTGCAGGATGCGTGCGGCCTCGGCCACCTTCTGCTGCTTTTCCTGCCTGGAAGCGCCCGCGATCGTAAGGCCGAACGCGATGTTCTCGCGCACGGTCATGTGCGGAAAGATGGCATAGCTCTGGAACACCATCGCAACACCGCGTTGCTTGGGCTGCAGCTGGTTGACCACCCGGCCGCCGATCTCGAGGGTGCCTTCGGTTATGTCCTCGAGTCCGGCAATCATGCGCAGCAACGTGGACTTCCCGCAGCCCGACGGTCCAACAAAGACGACGAACTCGCCGTCGTTGATGTGGATATCGACGCCTTTGATGATTTCGACGCGACCGAAGGATTTCTTGACGCCCTTGAGTGAGACCTCAGCCATGAGCGATGGCTCCCGTTTCCTGATTCATGTGCGGCAATTCGGGGTCTCCGATCGATTGGTCGGCCTTGAGGAATGGGGCTGACCGGCCGTCCCAGATCCACTGGCGTTTGAGCGCGAGAGCCATGCAGTCAGCCCTTCACGCCGGTCGAGGCGATCGACGCGATGAAGGCGCGCTGCAGCAACAGGTAGAAGACCAGCACCGGGACGGTGATAAGGGTGAGATAAGCCATGACTTCGCCCCAGGCGACGTTGAGTTGAAAGAAGTAGCCGAGGCCGACCATGACCGGGCGATAGCCTTCCTGCTGCACCACGATCAGCGGCCAGAGATATTGGTTGTACATGACGAGGAATTTCAGGATGGCGGCAGTCGCCAGTACCGGCCCTGAAAGCGGCATGACGACGCGATAGTAGACCTGCCACCAATTCGCGCCCTCCACCCGGCTTGCCTCAATCAGTTCGCCCGGCAGCCCTTTGAAATACTGCACGAACAGGAAGATCGTCAGTCCGTCGGCGATCCACGGGATGATCTGCACCCGGTAGGTATTGAGCCAGCCCCAATGCAGCCCATCAAGCCCGATCCAGGGCAGTTTCGAGACCAGGAGCAGGAGCGGGATAGCGATGGTCTCGAAAGGGATGATCAGCGTCGCGATGACGATCGAGAGCAGGACATCGCGCCCCTTCCACCGCAGGAAAGCAAAGGGGAACGCGGCCAGCGAACAGATTAGCAGCGAGAGAAGGACGGTCACCCCGGTGACCAGAACCGAATTCAGGACGAACAGGCCGACAGGCGCCCGCCGGAACGCACCGAAATAGTTGTTGAGGCTGATGTCCCCGACGGGCAGGAATGCACGCAGGCTGGAAGTGTCCGCGAGAAGCTGACTGTCCGGCTTGAAGCTCGAGTTGATCATGAACACGAGCGGAAAGACGAAGATCAGCGCGATCAGGCACAGCACCAGATAGCGGACGAACAGCCTGAGGCCGTAATTGTCGGGATCGAAGGCCATCCTAACGCTCCCGTGTCAGCCAGCGCTGGGTGAGTGAGATCGCCAGCACGATCGCGAACAGGATGACCGAGATGGTCGAGCCGCCGGAGATGTCCTGCTTGCCGTAGCCGCGCTCGACCGCCTGGAAGACGAGGGTCTGGGTGCTGTCGAGCGGACCGCCACTGGTCATCACGTTGATCTGGGCGAAAAGCGCGAAGCCCTGCATGGTGATCACGACAAGGACAAGCACGGCGGTGTTGCGCAGGCCCGGCCAGGTGACATAGCGGAAGGTCTGCCATCTCGAAGCCCCCTCGATGGCGGCGGCCTCGTAGAGCGTGGGGCTGATCGTCTGCAACCCCGCCAGCCAGATGACCATGTGGAAGCCGACGGCCTGCCAGATCGACATGGCCATGACTGCGGGCAGCGCCGTCGAGGGATTGCCGAGCCAGTCGACGGGCTGGAAGAGGCCGAAGGTGAGGGCCTGGAGGATGCTGTTCAACAGCCCGTTCTGGCCGTCATAGATGAACCGCCAGAGGAGCGAGACCACGACGATGGAGACCACCACCGGCATGAAGTAGATGGTCCGGAACAGGTTGATGCCCCTGACCTTGTGGTTGATCAGCAAAGCAAGCATCAGAGCGAGGCTGCCCTGTACCGGCGCCACGACCAGGACGAACAGGAAGGTGTTTACCAGCGCCTTCATGAACACAACGTCGCTGGCGATGACGATCATGACGTTTTCGCCGGACTGCCAGCGAAACCACTCGCGCATGCCGCGATACTGAGGATAGTCGTCGCTACGGGTGATCTCACGCAGGCGGGGATACTGGATTTCGCCGGCCTCGTTTCGGACCACTTCGCCAGCATCGTCGCGCTCTGGCTTGAGGGTCACCACAGCAAGGCCCAGGAGCTGCTGATAGTTTTCCAACCCGACGAACTGGGTCGGGTTCGGTGACAGCAGCCGCTGATTTGTCAATGACAGACCGATCGCGAAGAAAAACGGCAGCACGATGAATGTGAAGATAAGCGCGAAGCCCGGCAGGACGAATGTCCAGCCCGCCCGGTTCGACAGGGTTAGCTTCGACGCCATTTGCGGTATCCGCCCAGCAAGCCAGAGAGGGTGGAGTCCGCGGCTGGCGAGGACCCCGGCGCGACAGAACTAGCGGTGACCGTAGCCACCATTGCTTTCGATGTCAGCGTCGATCTCGTCGACCGCCGCGTCAAGCGTGTCGGCCACGTCGGCGCCATTGGCGATATCGGCCAGTGCCTTGGTGAAGACCTTGGCCTGGACCACGTAGCCCGGGGTGACCGGGCGCACCAGAGCTTGTGCCTTGGAGAGGTCGAAGAACACCGCGAGCGGGCCGCCATCCTTGTAGTTCTTCGTCATCTGCGCCGCCGAGGGCGTCGGCGGGATCAGGCCGATGCCGTCGGAGAAGGCGGCCAGGTATTTGTCCTGCGCGGCAAACTTGATGAACTCGGCAGCGCCTTCCGGATGCTTGGACTTGGCCGAGACGCCGAATTGCCAGGATCCCGCGCCGATCTTGTTGCCGGCGCCGAAATCGGGGGCTGGAAGGAAGACAACGTCATCCACGGCTTCCATCGTTGCCACCGCGCGCCAGTTGCCGTTCCACTGGAAGGCGAACTTGCCGCCGATGAAACCGGTCTGCTGATCGGCCGGGTCCTCGCTGGTGCCAGGTGCATAGCCTCCGGTAAACAGCGCTTGCCACCACTTGCCGAACGCCTGCGCAGCCTCGCCGTTCAGCGCGCCTTCCGCGTTCTTGTAGGTCGAACGGTCGACAATGTCGCCGCCGAAGCTCTGCAGGAACGGCGAGAAGGCGTAGGAATACCACTCGGCCTGGTCGTTCATGCCGAGATCAAGGGCGAATTCAAACTTGCCGGAGGCCTTGGCGGCATCGAGCGCGGCCATGAATTCCTCGCGCGACCAGGGCTTGTCGAGGGTCGGGGTGCGCAACCCCAGCTCGTCCAGCGTCGATTGGCGTGCAAAAAGCGCCACCGCCGCGTCCCACAGACCGACCGAATAGAGCTTGCCGTCCCACACGCCTTTGGTGCCGGGCAGGAAGTCGGCGAACTCGCTCTCGTCGATCGGCAGCGGCTGCAGATAGCCGGCCCAGGCCCAATTGGGCATGACGGGCCCGTCCACATCCAGGATGTCGGGCAGGTTGCCCGCCAGGGCCGCCGCCGCGACGGAATCATTGTAGCTCTTCTCGGGGAAGCTCTCGATGGTCACCGTCCAGTCGGACTGGCTGGTGTTGAAGTCGGAAATGATCTGGTTGAGGATTCGCGACTCCACCTCATTGCCGGCGCCGTGATACCACATGGTCAGCCTGGTCTGCGCCAGCGCGGGCGCACACAGACAGGTCGACGCGATCACCACACCGGCAAGGTGTTTTGTCAGGTTCATCGGTTATTCCTCCCTTTCGACTTTAAGGTCGCCGGCTGGATCCAAGGTCGAGGCCGCCAGGACAGCGGGCCGGGAAGCCAGCGCTCAGATTCGGGTCGGCCGCTACGGGCCCTTGATGGGGTCCAGCAATGTTCGCGGAAGCCGGACGCATTTGCAATTGCGCAGTTTCACCTAATCGGAGCAGGAGGTCGACGGCGATTTCCCCTCGTCAGTTCGCGGGCCACTGAGATAGCAGTTCACCTAGGACGATTTTATCCTGCGTCAACTTTCTCCCGGCCGCGTTCAATGTGCAGCTTGAGCGATTCCAAGGGTAGACAGCGCCTTGTGATGTGTCCCCGGCTGCCTGGCGAATCGCATGAACCGGGTCATGGCAAACCTTGCGATGAGGCGGAAGTTCGAAGCGTAGGCGGCTCCGAAGCGGATGGTAACTTTGTACGGGAAGCGGGTATTGGTGGGCGATGCAGGGATTGAACCTGCGACCCCACCCGTGTGAAGGGTGTGCTCTCCCGCTGAGCTAATCGCCCGCTCGTTGCCCGAAGGCCAAGCGCGCCGCGATATAAGGGAGGCCGGCCGGGGAAGTCAAGGCGATGTGCTGGCGTTCCGACGAAGACCGAATGCAACCCCGCCGGGAGCGGTCCGGTCGCCGTCGCGCTCAGTGCCCGGCAGCGGCAATCAGGCGTTCGGCCAGACCAAGCGTCAGCGCATCGAAATGCGAGATCACCGCCGACGGTTCGAATTCGCGCACATGGCGGTCGGTATAGCCGAAATCCACTGCCACCACGGGAATGCCGGCCGCCTTCGCCGTATCGATGTCGGTCTGCGAATCACCGACCATCAGCGCGCGGTGCGGATCGCCGCCGGCGAGCACGATGGTTTCGGTCAGATGGCGCGGGTCGGGCTTGCGGAACGCAAACGTGTCCTGACCGCAAATCGCCGCGAAATGCTTCGCCAGGCCGAGCGCCTCGATCAGCGCCACCGAGTTGGCTTCGTATTTGTTCGTGCAGACGGCCAAGAGATAGCCGGCTGCCTCGAATCGGGCGATCGCCTCGACGACGCCGGAGTAGGGGCGCGATTTGCCCGGGATGTTGTCGGTGTAATGATCGAGGAAGAGTTTTAGCAATCGGTCGTGTTCCTCCACCACCAGCGATCTCTGCTGCGCGGCGTGCGCGCGCTCGATCATCACCCGGCCGCCATGGCCGACGAAGCGCTTGAAGCCGGCTTCGTCGACGGCTGCGAGTTCGCTGGCGGCAAGGCTGTGGTTGAGGCTGTCGAGCAGGTCCGGCGCTGTGTCGACCAGCGTCCCGTCGAGGTCGAACACGATGATCGGTCGGGTCATGGCATGTCCTGTGACGATTGCGCTGCCGGCAGGCGATAGCCGCTGCAGCCCATCCAGGCAAGCCGTGCCGGCTCAATCCACAGGGCGTCAATCCACAGGGCAAAGTCTTTGACCGGACGGGCAAAGATGCTAGGAGCGCCGAAACAAGCGAAATCCGGGGCAAAGCATGGATGCGAGGCAACTGAAGATCGAGGCCGCGCGGGCGGCACTTGCCCATGTCAGCGATGGCATGCGGCTTGGCATCGGCACCGGCTCGACGGCCGAAGAGTTCGTTCGGCTGCTCGCCGAAAAGGTCGCCACCGGACTTACCATTCTCGGCGTGCCGACCTCGGAGCGCACCGCCACCCTCTGCGGCGAGCTTGGCGTGCCGCTGTCGACGCTGGAAGAAACGCCCGAGCTCGACCTCACCATCGACGGCGCCGACGAGATCGATCCGGAGCTGACATTGATCAAGGGCGGCGGCGGTGCGCTGCTGCGGGAAAAGATCGTGGCGGCGGCTTCCGCCCGCATGATCGTCATCGCCGACCATTCGAAGATGGTCGAGACGCTCGGCCGTTTTCCACTGCCGATCGAGGTCAACCCGTTCGGCCTGCGTGCCACTGAAATCGCGGTCGCCGCGGCAGCCGGAAGGCTCGGCCTTTCCGGCCCCGTCACATTGAGGATGACGGGAAGCCAGCCTTTTGTTACAGACGGCGGCCATTTTATCCTCGATGCATCTTTTGGCCGCATTCCGGATACAAGAGCGCTTTCGAATGCTCTCCATGCCATTCCGGGCGTGGTCGAGCATGGTCTTTTCATCGGGCTGGCATCAGCGGCCATCATAGCCGGCGACGGCGTCCAAACCGTCCATGCCGCCCGAAAACCAGGGAGTTCTACCGATCATGACGTTGCATAACCGGGTTCGCCGTTTTTCTGCAATTCTGGCAGCTTCGGCCGTCTTTGCGTTTTCATCGCCGGCGTTCTCGCAGGACGTCAGCGAAGGGCATCTGAAGGCGGCCCGCGCCGCAGTCGCGGCGATCGACGCGACGGACCCGTTCGACAACATCCTGCCGCAGGCCGCCGCCGCGCTTCAGCAGCAGCTTATCCAAAAGAACCCGGACATGCAGGAGCTGATCGGCAGAACGGTTAGCGAAAAGGCTCTGGCGCTGGCCTCGCGCCGCGCCGATCTCGAGAAGGAAGCGGCCCTGGCCTATGCCAAAGTATTTTCCGAAAAAGAGCTTACCGAAATCGCCGCTTTCTACAATTCCGATACCGGCAAGAAACTGCTCGACAGCGGCCAGGCCGTGACGCGTGAGCTGCTCAAGGCCGCCGAGATATGGCAGAACGGCCTCGCTCGCGATCTCGCCCAGCAGGTCGGCGAAACGCTGGCCGCGGCGGCAAAGGCCACAGCACCGTCAAATGCCGCGGCTCCTGCTGATGGCACGCAGCCGGAAGCACCGAAGAACTGAACCTGTTTCCGGCGGCGTCATCGCTGCTGGACCGGAAAGCCCGCCTCCGTTGCGCGTCCGACAGGATGCGCGGCGTCCGGGCTTTTCTTTTGGCGGTTTGCAGCCTACCTGTCTCAGACATTTTGAAGGGCAAGGAGCCGCGCCATGGCCGTCTATGACTACGATCTTTTCGTCATCGGCGGCGGCTCCGGCGGGGTGAGGGCGGCGCGCGTTGCGGCGGCACTCGGCAAGCGCGTCGGTATTGCCGAGGAATACCGCTATGGCGGCACCTGCGTCATCCGCGGCTGCGTGCCGAAAAAGCTCTAT
This sequence comes from Mesorhizobium sp. WSM4815, assembly GCF_055811575.1. Taxonomy (NCBI): domain Bacteria; kingdom Pseudomonadati; phylum Pseudomonadota; class Alphaproteobacteria; order Hyphomicrobiales; family Phyllobacteriaceae; genus Mesorhizobium; species Mesorhizobium sp. WSM4815. Next base: position 62,195 of record NZ_JBVVQS010000095.1, read on the forward strand.
GTCTATGCCTCGCAATTTCCCGAGCACTTTGCCGACGCCGCCGGTTACGGCTGGACCGTGCCGCAGGCGAGCTTCGACTGGCAGAAATTGGTTGCCAACAAGGATCGCGAGATCAGCCGGCTGGAAGCCATCTACAGGAAAAATGTCCAAGGCGCCGGCGGCGAGACGTTTCAGTCACGCGCCATGCTGGTCGATCCGCATGCGGTGCATCTTCTCGGCGAGGACCGCACCGTCACCGCCGACCAGATTCTCATCGCCACCGGCGGCCGCCCGGCACCGCACCCGGCTCTGCCCGGCCATGAGCATTGTATCTTTTCCAACGAGGCCTTCGATCTCAAGGAATTGCCTGACGCGATCATGATCGAGGGCGGCGGCTATATTGCCGTCGAATTCGCCAACATCTTTCACGGCCTCGGCGTCGACACCACGCTGGTCTATCGCGGCAAGGAGATCCTCTCCCGCTTCGACATGGATCTCAGGCGCATGCTGCACGAGACGATGGAAAAGAAGGGGATAAAAATCCTCTGCCATGCCGTGTCCGAATGGGTCAGGAAGCGTCCCGACGGGCGCCTCGACGCTGTCGTCACCGGTGGCAAGGTGCTGACGGTCGATCAGGTCATGCTCGCCATCGGCCGTCTGCCCAATACCGAAAACATGGGGATTGAGGGCGTCGGCATCGAGATGACCAGGACCGGCGCTATCCATGTGGACCAATATTCGCGCACCAGCATCGACAACATCTGGGCTATCGGCGACGTCACCAACCGCGTGCAATTGACGCCGGTGGCGATCCATGAGGCGATGTGTTTCGTCGAGACCGCCTTCAAGGACAACCCGACCGCGCCCGACCATGACACGATCGCCACCGCGGTGTTCTCGCAGCCCGAGATCGGCACGGTCGGCCTATCGGAAGACGAGGCCATAAAGCGGTTTTCCGACGTCGAGGTCTACCGCGCCACCTTCCGGCCGATGCGCAACACGCTGTCGGGCCGCGACGAAAAGATGCTGATGAAGCTGGTGGTCGACGGCGCCTCGAAAAAGGTGCTCGGCGCCCATATCCTGGGGCCTGATGCCGGCGAGATGGCGCAGCTTCTCGGCATTCCGCTGAAGGCCGGACTGACCAAGGATGACTTCGATCGCACGATGGCCGTGCACCCGACCGCGGCGGAAGAACTCGTCACCATGTACAAGCCGACCTACCGGGTGAGGGACGGCGAGCGCGCCTGACGTTTTTCCCACACCCTCGCCAACGGAGCACTCGATGCTCGCAAGCAATGGCGCCGCAGCACCCGACCACAGATCACAATCCGATGCGACACTGTGCAACGATATTCTGTTCGCCGCTATTTCTGCCTGATGCGGCGAGGGAAGCGCAGCCATCTTTCCTCGACCGGCCTTGTTTCCTCGACTGGCCTGGGGTGCGCGAGGATGGTGGTGAGCTCGACCGGCAGGCTCGGCGCCAGCGGCTTTTTGGTCGCGACGCCGTCCGCGATGGCAACGATGCTGTGGTAGAATTCGGCGCCTGAAAGCGACCTTGGCGGCACGGCCTCGTGCATGATCGAGATCACCGTGACATCTGGACAATTGTCCTTGATCGCTTGATGGAAAGCGATCTTCCCTTCCGGATCGAGCGCTCCGGTCGCTTCATCGAGGAACAGCAGCCCCGGCTGCTGCAGCACGATACGAGCGACAACCAGCTTCTGTTTCTGGCCGCCCGAAAGCACCTGGTCCCAGCTCATTCCGTCGCGGCTCTCATCGCCCATGTGTTCGATGAAATCGCCAAGGCCGGCTTTATGCAGGGCCGATGCAACCTGCGTGTCGGTGTGATCGCGCTCTGAACCGGGCAGGCAGACCAGTTGCTTCAGCGAGACCTGCTGCAGCTTGACCTCCTGGGCGGCATAGAAACTTTCGACCCCTTCCGGAAAGACGATGGAGCCGCGGCCATAGGGCCACAGGCCGTTGATCGCCTTGATCAGCGATGTCTTGCCGCAGCCGGATTCGCCCTTCAGGAACGTCCACTCGCCACGCCGGAAGCGCAAATTCGCGGCACTCAGGAAGGGCGTGGCGTCCTCGCCCTGATGGGTCAGCTCGAGTTTCTGGATGGTCAGGCCGAAAACCGGGTTCTGACGGTCGTAGCGGAAATCGGAACAGCCGGTGAGACTATAGAATTCCTGCGGGTGTTGGACGTTTTCGATCGCGTTGGCGAGTTCGGTCACGCGTAGGCTGTTGGCGCGCAGCGCCGCAATGGAAGGCATGACATGGATGAACCACGAACATTGATTGATGAGTGAGTTGACCATCTCGGAGCCCGTTATGTAGCCCTTGAGGTCGAAACGGTTGTGGATATAGGGCACCAGGCCCGGCGCATAGGCGACAATGCGGGCGCCGATGAAAGTGTAGACCAGCTCGAAAGAACGATAGCTGGTGTTGACGATGTTCAGCCTTGCCCAGGTCCGGTCGATGTCGACATAAAGCCGTTCGTGCATCGTCTTTTGCACATTCTCGCCCTGGGAGGCGGCGACATGGAAACTGCGGCGCAGGAACGTGGTCAGCTCGCCGCGATAACTGCCTTCGGATTGCTGCATCCGGATGTTGATCCGTTCCAGCAACCTGCCGAGCTTCACCGCGATCCAGGTGTTCAGCGGCACGTAAATGGCGACCGCCAGGAAAGCCAAGACCGCGCTGCCATAGCTGCCGAGGAACTCCAGCCCTTTCACCTCTGCCGAGGTTTCAAGCAGTTTCCGGCCGACGAAATAAAGCGATGTGGCGACAGCCATCACCCCGATGGCGAGGCCGATGGCTCCGCCGGTCATGTCCTTGATCGATTCCTGGACACGCTGGTCGATGTTGTCGGGGGCAGCAGCGCCGGAGGAACCGTGCTGAGCATGGAAATGCGTGTGATTGGTGTCGAGAAGCGCTGCGTTGAAACGGCTGTCCAGCCAAGCGCGCCATTTGCGATGCAGCGTCGCGGAAACAAAAGTGCGGATGCCGGTAAAGCCCGCGTCCTTGAGCACGACCAGAAGGATGAGCACGCCGGCGTTGGTGAGCAGCGATGCGAGCGGCGTGGTGTTCGCGGCGTCGTGGTAGAAGGCGATCGAGTTGACCAGTTCCCCGGATGCTTCGGCGAACCAGACGCCAGCCTTGCTGGAGAGCGCGGTAAACAGGGCGATGACCAGCGTCAGCGTCCAGGCCTCCACCCAGCGGTCCGAGAACCAGTAGGCCCGCATCAGTCCCCAGAAGCTGCGCATCGAGGAAACCGGTGTCAGGAGCGGCGACCTTGCGGCACCGCGGAGCCATTTTTCCGATATTGAATGTCGCCCTGGTCTACCGACCCGAATCACAATCCCGCCCAACCCTCTTTTAGTTTTGTTACAGACAGTAACACCAATTGATCATTTTCCATTATCTTTTCTCGGGCTGTCGAGGATTGAACCCCTGGCCGTTGCCATTAAGCAACAGCGGCAACGCCTTGCGAGGTCGCCCTCGACGCAGATTACCCGTCTAATATCAATGAGTTGCTGATTCACGTGTGCAAGCGTCAGCATCTTCCCCAAGGGAAAGCTTTTTGCACAGTTTTGTTATGGGAAGAGCGTGATCGATCGGCCGATTTTTATGCTGCGGAAGACGAATCGACGCAAAGCGCGCCGTCATCTTTGTTGCCATATCGACCTAGCGGCAGCCGGAAAGTGACCGGAGGGCGTTGGCCCGGAGGGCGTTGGCTGCTGTGGCGATGTCGCCAAACGCGCCTATGGAAGGACGTCTATCAGTTCGCTTTCTTCAACTCGCCCCGCGCCTTCGCCGCCGCAACCTGGCGAATGGCGTCGGTGAGCGTGTCAACGTCTTGCGCGCCCATCACCGCATACTTGCCCTCAAGCAGAAAGCACGGCACGCCCGTGATGCCCATGCTCGATGCGGTGGCGATTTCGGTGCGCACCGCCTCGACATCTGCGTCCGTCGGCAAAAGCGTCTCGACGACGGACGCATCCATGCCGGCCTCGCGGGCGGCGTTGATCAGCACGACATGATCGCCGAGATTGGCGCCTTCCTCGAAATTCAACTGGAACAGACGTCGAACCAGCCGGTTCTGCATGACCTCGCCGGCGGCACCAGCCCAACGGATGAGGCGGTGCGCGTCCAGCGTGTTGGGCGCGACCTTTATGGCGGCGAAGGCGAAATTGATGCCCTCGGCTTCGCCCAATGGCTCGATGCGGGCGTGGATCTCGCTGACGCGTTCGTCGCTGCCGAATTTGGCCATCATGTATTCGCGGCGATCCTTGCCTTCGGGCGGGATGGTTGGGTCGAGCTGGAACGGCCGCCAGCGAATATGCACCTCGACCTCGTTTGCCGCGGCGATCGCCTTGTCGAGCCGCTTCTGGCCGATGAAGCACCAGGGGCAGACGACGTCGGAGACCACATCTACGGTAATCGACTTCTCGTCGCTCATCTTGATCTCCTGTTCCGAAGAGGTCACTTCGGCTTGCGCCACCATGTCGGCAGTCGATAACCGGATATGGGGGTCTTTCGCGGATGTTCCAGATAGCTCCAGTAGGCGAGCCATTGCTGCGTGTTGTGCTGCATCGGAACCATGTAGTGGCCGGAGATCAACAACCTGTCGAGGATCCGGACGGCGGCAACATAATCTTCGCGGCTGCGGGCGTCGACAATCGCCTCAAGTGCTGCATCAATCGCCGGATCGGCGACGCCGGCAAGGTTGAACGACCCTTCGGCATTGGCGGCAGCCGATCCCCAGCGCCCGAATTGCTCGATGCCCGGCGACAGCGAGTTCTCGAAGCCGCTGGCGCCGATCAGCACCTCGAAATTGAAACGTTGCTTGCGTGACTGGATCTGGTCGCCGTCAAGGCTGCGGATTGTGACATCGATGCCGATCTTCGCAAGCGTGCGCTGGTAGATGGCGGCAAGGCGCTCTTCGTTCTGGGAGGCGGTCAGGATCTCGAAGCCGAAGGGTTTCCCCTCGGGATCGAGCATCACTCCATCGTGCAGGGCATAGCCCGCGCTCTTGAATATGTCGAAGGCAGCTTTCAGCACCCTGCGGTCCTGGCCCGAGCCGTCGGTGACAGGTGGCCGCCAGGTGCCGTCCATGACATCGGCCGGCACACGACCCGGGTAGGGTGCCAGGAGCGCCTTTTCCCTGTCGTCGGCCGGATGGCCGAGTGCCGACAGCTCGGAATTCTGCCAATAGCTCATGGTGCGCATGTACTTGCCGCCAAACAAGTTCTTGTTGGCCCATTCGAAGTCGTAGAGCATGCCGAGCGCGCGTCGAACCACCGGATTGGAAAACTTCTGCAGCCGTGTGTTGAACAGGAACCCCGTCACCACTGGCGGGATGCCGGTGTCGAAATTTTCGGCGATCACGTCGCCCTTGTGGAAGGCCGGGAAGTCGAGATCGCGCTCGCGCTTGACCGGATCGCTGTCGTCAGCGATAGCGCAGATGCCTTTCTTGAAAGCTTCCAGCTTGGCGTTGGCGTTGAGGAAATATTCGATGGTGATCTGGTCGTAATTGTCGAAACCGCGCTTGGCGGGTATGTCCTTGCCCCAATAATTCGGGTTGCGCTTGAACACGATGCGCTGGCCAGGCGCCACGTGCGCCACGGTGTAGGGGCCGCTGCCGATCACCGGTTTCAGCGTGGTCCTGTCGAAGGTCGCCTTGTCGAAAGCGTGCTTCGGCACGATCGGCGTCATCGCGATAACCAACGGAGTCTCGCGATTAGCCTTGTCGTTGAATGTAAAGCGCACGCTGCGGTCGCCGGTCTTTTCCAGTTTGGCGACCATGCTCATGCGGGCGCTGTAGGGTGGCCGGCCTTTCTCGGTAAAGACGTCGTAGGTGAACAGCACGTCTTCCGCAGTCACCGGTTGGCCATCAGACCATTTGGCCCTCGGATCGAGGTGGAATTCGATGCTCTTGCGCTCCGGATCCATGTCGGCAGTGTCGGCAAGCAGGCCGTAAAGACTGAAGGCCTCATCGTCATTGCGCTGCATCAACGGCTCGAAGACGAGATTGCCGAAAACCCTGTCGATCATGCCGCGTGCCGTCGTGCGCAGGCTTTTCAGGATGAAAGGGTTGAGATTGTCGAAGCTGCCAACGACGCAATAGGTGATGCTGCCGCCCTTCGGCGCATCGGGATTGACGTAGTTGAAATGCGCATAGTCGGCCGGCAGCGCCGGCTCGCCCTGCATGGCGATCGCGTGTTTTGGCTCCGACAAGGCCGGCTGGGGCGAAAGGGTGATAATCGCGGCGATCAGCCAAACAAGAACGCGGCCCATGACCGTCTCCTTACCGGGTCGGCTTGATGATTCGGAGCGCACCCTAACATGAGCCGACCGCCTCCCGGTCAATCGCGAGCTCAAGAATTGCTGACATCGGGGTGGATTCGGCACCGCCTGCAGTGTAACACGCCGTTCGAAGTCATTCTGTTGCCTCATTTCGGCAACAGTTAGCTGGACCACACGGCGCGAAGAAGCCGGTCCCGGGATCATTTGAGAGGAAGTGCACGATATGACGAGCCTGAACAGCAACGCGTACCGCCTGTCGGTCATGGCCGCTGGCGTGGTCGGCTTTTTGGGCGCACAGCTTCCCGCTGCTCTCGCGCAGCAGCAACAGCAGATTCCGCAGGGCTGGTTCAAAGCCTGCACCAAGCAGGAAGACGTCGACATCTGCAATGTCCAGAACATCACCACTGCCGGCAACGGCCAGCTCGTCACCGGCATCAGCCTGATCGAATTGAAGGGCAAGGTAAACCGCAAGGTGTTCCAGGTGACGGTTCCGAGCGGTCGCCTGATTCCTCCCGGCATTGGCCTCCAGATCGACACCGCGAAGGCGCAGAAGCTCGACTATGTGATCTGCTTCCCCGACCGCTGCGTGGCGGAAGTGCCGCTGACCGATCAGCTCATCAATTCCTTCAAGAAGGGTTCGAACCTGACGCTGACCTCAGTCAATTTCCAGAACCAGCCGAACCCGATCAAGGTCGCTCTGACCGGCTTCAGCGGCGCCTTCGACGGGCCGCCGCTGCAGCAGTCGGACATCGAGGATCGGCAGAAGAAGCTTCAGGATTTCGTTGCCAAGAACAACCAGGACTTCGCCAAGAAGCTCAAGGAAGAGCAGGACAAGGCGAAGACCGCCAACTGATTCCTGAGGCAAACAAGACAATTTCTCAAGCCAACAAAAAGCGGGGTCATGCCCCGCTTTTTTGTTCCGTCCGGCCATTTGTAGGCCCGCAATCGCGTCAGGTCCCCGCGATTTTCGTCAGGTCCCCGCAATTTTTGTCAGGTCAATGTCTTGACTGGCGTCTCGGCTCGTAGCGTCCGTCCGGCCTCTTGTCGAACATCTCGCCGATCTCCGGATGCCGCACCGGTTCGCCAGACCGGTCCTCGAGCAGGTTCTGCTCAGACACATAGGCGATGTATTCCGTTTCCGAATTCTCGGCGAGCAAGTGGTAGAAGGGCTGGTCCTTGCGCGGCCGCACATCCGCCGGGATCGCCTCGTACCATTCGTCGGTGTTGGCGAATTGCGGGTCGACATCGAAAATGATGCCGCGGAACGGAAACAGCCGGTGGCGGACCACCTGTCCGATCGAAAATTTGGCTGTTTTCATCATGGTACTCACCACTAAGTCCTCAGAGTGCCGCGTCCTTGGAATGCGCAAAGACTCCCTAAGACCTTGAATTTACGCGTTACGCTTCAAAAAATCGAGCCCGACTTATGGCTGATACCTGACCTATTTGACGCAGACGCCGCATGATTTCAATGCCGAACGCTTGACGCCCCGCCAAGCTCCGGGCCAGCCCGCCCTGTGCTAGCGCAGGATCTGTCTCCTTAAGCCGCCGGCGAGCGCTGCAAAACCACTGCCGGGCCGCAGCCCCTCGCGCATGAAAAAGGCGCGGAGCGGCGCGAATCCGCCAAGCACGCCAAGGCCAGCACTGCGCGCCATCTGTGCCGGCAGCATCTGCGAGAGCAGCGTTTTGTTGAGCAGGTTGACCGCATTGCTGCGCGCCAGGATGTCGGGCCGGCGCTTGAAATCATAGGCCACGAGGGCCTTGACGGTGCCCGGGTCGTCCCTGTTTTTGCAAGTAATTCCAATCAGATCATCGATATCCCTGATACCAAGGTTGAGACCTTGTGCGCCGATCGGCGGAAACACATGGGCGGCTTCGCTGACAAGTGCCACCCGGTTGCGCGCGAAGCACCGCGGCGTCACGCCGGAAAGCTGGTAGACCTGCCGCCCGGGTTCGACGGAAACCCGGCCCAGCATCGATTGCATCCGCTGTTCGACCCGCATCGAAAGCGCCGCGTCGTCCAGTGCGGCGAGTTCCTTCGCCGTTTCCGGCTCTACCACCCAGACAAGACTCGACCGGTTGCCGGGCAGGGGAACCTGGGTGAACGGGCCGGTCTCGGTGTGGAACTCGGTCGAAGTGAACGCGTGGTCGCTGCGGTGGCCGAAATTGAGAACCAATGCCGCCTGCGGATAGGACCGCGCCGACGTCGAGATGCCGGCAGCCTCGCGGGCCGGCGACAGACGGCCATCGGCAGCGACGGCCAGCGATGCCGTGATCTCGCTGCCGTCAGACAGCATCGCCTGCGCATGGTCGCCCTCGAGGCGCCAGGTCTCTACCATCGCTTTTCGCCATTCGATGCCGGAATGGGCGGCAACAACACGGGCAAGTGCGGGGTTGAGCGCACTGTTGGGTAAATTCAGTCCGAACTGCTCCTCGCCGATTTCGCTGGCGCGGAAAATGACCACCGGGCTGCGGATCAGCCGGCTGGTTGCATCGACGATGCGCATCACCTTCAGCGGTGCGGCCTGCGACCTCACCGCATCGAGCACGCCCAACCGTTCGAGGATCTTCAGGGCCGGGTTCATCAAGGCCGTCGTGCGGCCGTCCTGGCCATTTGCCTCGGGACCGACGAGCGTCACGGGAAAGCCGGCGTCTGCGAAACCAAGCGCCGCAATCAGCCCTGCCGGGCCACTGCCGGCAACCAGTATCCGTGCTGTTTCCCGACGGTCCAATTCGGCTTCCCGGTTGCGATGCGAGGCGGTCGGTCAGACCTGATGAGCATATAGATCAGATCATGCGGGTTGATCAACGCGGCGATTCGGCCCATTCGATTGCCATGACCGCCGAAGACCATGATTTCAGTCATCTCGACCGTTTCGGCCGCGCCGCGGCGAGCGTCTCGCGCAATCCTCGACTGGCGGTGAACATCGTTTTGGGCGCAGCCGTCGTCCTGGCATGGCTGCTGCTTGGCGCCATGGCCATACGTGGCGCCGAAAGCCGGGTTCCGGGCATCGATGCACCCGGCGACACGATGCTCAGGTACCTGCCGCTGCCGGATTTTCTCGAGCGCTTCTTCAGCCTTTGTCTTGCACCTGCGCCGCTCGACGGGGGCGTCGGCGCGCAGGCCGGAGCCCTCATCGTCATGTGGTTCCTGATGGCGGTCGCCACCATGCTGCCTTCGGCGGGGCCGATGATCCGCACCTATTGCGAGATTGCCGATACCGCGCGGATCAAGGGCGAAGCGGTCGTCCATCCGCTGATCCTGGTCGCCGGTTACCTCAGCGTGTGGTTGGCTGCGTCGGCAGTGTTTGCGGCGCTGACGCTCATCGTTCACGCCTTCGCCTCATCTGTGCAGATGCTCGATCCGGTGGTCGGAGCGACAGGAGCGGCTGCGCTTCTGGTTGCTGGCCTCTACCAGTTCAGCGGCCTGAAGGAAGCCTGCCTGACAAAATGCAAAAGCCCGTTCTCGATCCTGTTTTCGAACTGGAGCGCGAGGCGCGGCCGCATTTTCCGGCTCGGCATGGAGCAGGGTGTCTGGTGCCTCGGCTGCTGCTGGGCGCTGATGCTGGTGATGTTCGCCGTCGGTGTGATGAACGTGTTCTGGTTGGCGTTGATCGGCCTGTTCACCTTGATCGAAAAACAGACGGCGGACAGGCTGCCAACCCGGATCGCCGGTGCGATACTGCTTGTCTGGGCAACCGCCCTGCTAGTAGTCTCGGCATAGGGAGAGAATTCTATGGCGGATCAAGGCTGGGCAATGAAAGGAGAGTTGGTGCTCTCCTGCAATTGCACGGTTTTTTGTCCTTGCGTGCTGTCTCTCGGCAGTCATCCGCCGACCGAGGGCTATTGCCAGACCTGGGCGGGGTTCCGCATCGATGCCGGCCATTTCGGCGAGGTCGAACTGTCCGGCCTCAATCTTGGGCTGGTCATGGAAATCCCCGGCTATATGAGCCGCGGCAACTGGACCGCCGGACTGTTCATCGACAAGCGCGCCTCAGTCTACGCGGTAAAGGCGCTGACCAGGATTTTCACCGGCAAGGCTGGCGGGACCACCTCGCTGCTCTCCATCCTGGTCGGAAAGTTCCTCGGCGTCGAGCAGGCGCCGATCACCTATGAGACGCGCGACAGGACGCGGATCTTCCAGATCCCGAAGATCATCGATGGAGCCGTAACGCCGATTTCCGGCAAGGACCGCGACAAGGATACGGTGATCAGCAATTCGGAGTACTGGATCGCACCGGAAATCATCGTCGCCAGGTCCGACAAGAGCAAGATGCGGGCCTTCGGCCGCAACTGGAATTTTGCCGGCCGCTCGGCCGAAATCTGCAAGCTGGACTGGCGGGGCCCGTGAGCAAAAAAACAACGGCCAGAAAAATCACGGCCGGAAAAATCACGGCCAGGAAAATCGCCGACAAGATTCCGAGGCCGAAGAAGAAAGTCACATGGCCGCAGGCGCGCGCGTTTTCGGTGCATCTGCTGACCGCATCAGGCTCGTTCCTGGCGTTCCTGTCGCTGGTGGCGGCGAGCGAGCAGCGCTGGACGGCGATGTTCTGGTGGCTGGGGCTGGCGCTGTTCGTCGACGGCATCGACGGGCCGATCGCCAGGAAACTCGAGGTCAAGGAGATCCTGCCGACGTGGTCGGGCGAACTCCTCGACAACATCATCGATTACGTCACCTATGTGCTGATACCGGCCTTCGCGCTTTACCAGCGCGGCTTCATGGGTGAGGGCCTGTCGTTCCTGTCGGCGGCGATCATCGTCGTGTCGAGCGCGATCTACTATGCCGACACCGGGATGAAGACCAAGGAAAATTTTTTCAAAGGGTTTCCCGTGGTCTGGAACATGGTGGTGTTCACGCTGTTCGTCATCGAGCCGGGACAATGGGTTTCCTTCGCCGTGGTCGTGGTGGCCGCCATCCTGACCTTTGTGCCGATCAATTTCATCCACCCGGTGCGGGTGGCGCGGCTGCGGCCGATCAACCTTGGCATGACGCTGCTATGGTGCGCTTTCGGAGCGCTGGCGCTGGCGCAGGCAGCTCTTGCCGCCTTCTACGACCAGATCGGCGTCCTGGGCGAGCAGGTGAGTGTCTTCACCAAGATCGGCATCACGGTCACCGGACTTTACCTCGCATGCATCGGCGGTATCATGCAGCTCTTTCCAACGCTCGGCGCCAAGAAAACCTGATCCCATAGAGTCTGGTCCCAAGAGAGCCTCATCAATGTCCAAAGCAATACGCATCCACGCCCATGGCGGTCCGGAGGTCCTGACCTATGAGGACGCCGATCCGGGCCAACCCGGCTCGGGGCAAATCCTGGTCAGGCACACGGCGATCGGCCTCAATTTCATCGACGTCTATCATCGCTCCGGCCTTTACCCGCCGCCAGGCGGTTTCCCGCTGATACCCGGCAGCGAGGCGGCCGGGGTGGTCGTGGAAGTGGGCGCGGATATCGACTGGCTGAAGCCGGGCGATCGCATCGCCTACGCCGTGACGACTGGCGCCTATGCCGAGCAGCTCGTGATCGCGGCCGATCGCGTCGTCAAGGTGCCGGACGGTATCAGCGACGAACAGGCGGCCGCCATGATGCTGAAAGGGATGACGGCGGAATATCTGCTGCGCCGTACCTTCAAGGTGGAGGCGGGCGACACGATCCTGTTTCACGCGGCGGCCGGCGGCGTCGGGCTGATCCTCGGCCAATGGGCCAAGCATCTTGGCGCAACCGTGATCGGCACCGCCAGCTCCGCCGACAAGATCGAGCTCGCCAGGGCGCATGGCTTCGACCACGTCATCAACTACCGCGAGCAGGACTTCGTCGCCGGCGTCCTCGCCATCACCGGCGGCAAGAAGTGCGACGTCGTCTATGATTCGGTCGGCAATGACACCTTTCCGGCCTCGCTCGACTGCCTGAAGCCGCTCGGCATGTTCGCCAGCTTCGGTCAATCGTCGGGACCGGTCCCGCCGTTCAGCATGTCATTGCTGGCGCAGAAAGGTTCGCTGTTTGCAACCCGTCCGACGCTGTTCGTCTACAACGCCAGGCGCGAAGACCTGGAGGCGTCCGCCGCCGCGCTGTTCGAAATCGTGCTCAGCGGGGCAGTCAAGATCAAGATCAATCAGCGTTACGCACTCCAGGATGCCGGCAGGGCGCATTCCGACCTTGAAGGCCGCAGGACGACCGGGACAACCATTCTTGTCCCCTGAGCCTTGCTATCGCTTGGAGCGACGTTGCGTCCACTTGGACGCACAAAAGCACGCTCTGACATTTTGAATCCACGCATCGTGCTTTCCGAAAATCGATTTTGATTTTCGGGCCGATGCGTTAGGTTTCCGCTGAAATTCTTGAAGCTCTTTCAAGACGGGTGCCGCTTTGCGACGACAGCAGGCCGCGCATACCATGCCTGCGGGAACACAGAACATATCTGGCAAACCAGATGGGAGGCACTGTGAGTGCAAATCAGGACGACGCCAACCTGCTTGAGGTTCGTGGCCTTACCAAGACGTTCGGCACACTGACTGCGTGCGACCATATCGATCTCACCGTCGCAAAAGGCGAAATCCATGCGTTGCTCGGCGAGAACGGCGCCGGCAAGTCGACGCTCGTCAAAATGCTGTTCGGAACGCTGGAGCCCAATTCGGGCGAGATTTTCTGGAACGGCCAAGCGGTCACGATCACCAATCCCGGCTTTGCGAAGAAGCTTGGCATCGGCATGGTGTTCCAGCATTTTTCGCTGTTCGAGGCACTGACTGCGGCCGAGAACATCGCGCTGTCGCTGGACGACGGTTCGCCGATCAGCACGATTGCCGCGAAGGCGAGGGCGCTTTCCTATAGCTACGGCCTGCCGCTCGATCCGCAATCGCTGGTCGGCGACCTCTCGGTCGGTGAGCGCCAGCGTATCGAGATCATCCGCTGTCTGCTGCAGACGCCGCAACTCATCATCCTCGACGAGCCGACCTCGGTGCTGACGCCGCAGGAAGCCGACAAGCTGTTCGAGACGCTCGAACGGCTGCGCTCGGAAGGAAAGTCCATCCTCTACATTTCGCACCGGCTGGAAGAGGTCAAGCGTATCTGCGACCGCGCCACCGTGCTGCGCCACGGCAAGGTGGTTGGCCATTGCAATCCGCGCAAGGAGACCGCGGCATCGCTGGCCCGCATGATGGTCGGCAACGACGTGCAGGCCGTGGTGCGCGCGCCGGCCCAGGGTATCGAGACCGCGCAGCCGCTGCTTGAAATCCGCGCGCTCAGCCGCAAGCCGGCAACGCCGTTCTCGATCCCGCTCAGAAACATCAACCTGACCGTACGCGCCGGCGAAGTGATCGGCATTGCAGGCGTCGCCGGCAACGGCCAGGGCGAGTTCTTCGAATCCGTTTCCGGCGAGGTGCCGCAGCAGGATGCCGCCTCGGTACGCATCCGCGGCAAGGACGCCGGCGGCCTCAGCATCACCGGCAGGCGGCTGATGGGCGCTGCCTTCGTGCCGGAAGAGCGGCTCGGCCACGGTGCAGCACCGCGCATGAAGCTTTCGGAAAACCTGCTGCTGTCGCGCCATGCCACGGACGGCAAGGTGTTTGTCGGCGCCGGCGGAATGGTCAAAAGCGATGCGATCTATGCCGCTGCCCAACGCATCATCAAGGCGATGGATGTGCGCAAGAGCGCTGCGGACCCGGAGGCGGCAGCGCTTTCAGGCGGCAATCTGCAGAAATTCATCGTCGGCCGCGAACTCGACCGCAGGCCAAGCGTCATGGTCGTCAATCAGCCGACGTGGGGCGTCGACGCCGGTGCGGCCGCCCATATCAGGCAGACGCTGATCGAATTGGCCCGCAGCGGCTCGGCAGTGCTGGTCATCAGCCAGGATCTCGACGAATTGTTCGAGATATCCGACGCGATCGCGGTGATGCACAATGGCGAATTGTCGAAGCCTTTGCCGATCGCCGAGGCGACGTTCGAAAAGATCGGACTGCTAATGGGCGGGGCCGAGCCGGGCCACGCCGAACACGCTCTGGAGACGTCATGATGCGCCTCGAACTCGTCAAACGGCCGCAGCGCTCGATGCTGTTCTCGGCGCTGTCGCCCTTCATTGCATTCGTGCTGACGATCATTGCCGGCGCCATCCTGTTCGCGCTGCTTGGCGTCAATCCCTTGAAGGCGTTCCAGATCTACTTCCTCGAGCCTGTCAGTCAGGTCTGGCAGCTGCATGAGCTGGCGATCAAGGCGGCACCGCTCATCCTGATCGGGGTAGGCCTGTCGGTCTGCTACAGAGCCAACATCTGGAACATCGGCGCGGAAGGCCAGTTCATCCTGGGCGGCATCGTCGGCTCGAGCGTTCCGGTGCTGTTTCCACAGTTTGAAGGGCCGCTGGTGCTGCCGCTGATGCTGCTGTTCGGCATGGTCGGCGGTGCCGCCTACGCCGCCATTCCCGCCCTGCTCAAGGCGCGCTTCAACACCAACGAGATCCTGACCAGCCTGATGCTGGTCTATGTCGCGCAGCTGTTCCTCGACTGGCTGGTGCGCGGGCCGTGGCGCGATCCGAAGGGTTTCAATTTCCCGCAGACGATACAGTTCAACGACTCGGCGATATTGCCGGAACTGATGCCGACCTCCGGCCGTGCCAATTGGGGTTTCGTGTTCGCGCTGGTCGCGGCGGTGCTGGTCTGGATCCTGATGAGCCGCATGCTGAAAGGCTTTGAGGTCCGCGTGCTCGGCTCAAGCCCCAGGGCAGGGCGCTTCGCCGGCTTCGGCATCAACCGGATGGTGTTCTTCGCCTTCATGCTGTCGGGGGCACTGGCTGGACTTGCCGGCATCTCCGAAGTCTCTGGCGCCATCGGCCAGCTGCAGCCGGTGATTTCGCCCGGCTACGGCTTTGCCGCCATCATCGTGGCGTTCCTCGGCCGGCTCAATCCATTAGGCATTGTCGCGGCGGGCCTGGTGCTGGCGCTGACCTATCTTGGCGGCGAGGCGGTGCAAAGCGCGCTCGGCATCTCCGACAAGGTGGCGCGCGTGTTCCAGGGCATGCTCCTGTTCTTCGTACTCGGCTGCGACACGCTCATTCACTACCGCATTCGTCTGATCGGCCTGGCTGCGCCGACGCTTGAAGCCGCGCCGAAGCTGGAGGAGGTCCGCTGATGGACATCACCGTCAACATTCTTTTGACCATCGCAACCGCGGCGACGCCTTTGCTGATCGCGGCGATTGGCGAGCTGGTGGTCGAACGTTCCGGCGTGCTCAATCTCGGCGTCGAAGGCATGATGATCATGGGGGCGGTCGGCGGTTTCGGCGCCGGCTATCTCACCGGATCGCCATGGATCGGGTTGTTGGCGGCGATCGCCCTGGGTGCGGTGTTTTCACTGCTGTTCGCCGTCATGACCTTGTCGCTGGCCACTAACCAGGTGGCGACCGGCCTGTCGCTGACACTGCTCGGCCTAGGGCTTTCCGGCATGATGGGCACCAGCTTTGTCGGCCAGCCCGGCGCGAGGCTGCCAAACCTCGACATTCCCGGCCTGACGGCGATGCCCGTCATCGGCAGGTTGCTGTTCGGCCAGGACCCGATCTTCTACATCTCGATTGCATTGACCGCCGCCGTCATGTGGTTCCTGTTCAAGACCCGCACCGGGCTGACGCTGCGCTCGATCGGCGACAGCCACACATCGGCCCATGCGCTTGGCATCGAGGTCATCCGCTATCGCTACCTGGCGGTGATCTTCGGCGGCGCCTGTGCGGGCCTTGCCGGAGGGCACCTGTCGCTGGTCTATACGCCGCAATGGGTGGAGAACATGACCGCCGGACGCGGCTGGATCGCGCTGGCGCTGGTCGTGTTCGCATCATGGCGGCCATGGCGGGTGCTGGCGGGCGCCTATATCTTCGGCGCGGTCTGGATCGGCCAGCTTCATGCACAGGCTTTTGGCATTCCGGTTCCCTCGCAACTGCTTTCTTCGTTGCCCTATCTGGCAACCATCGTGGTTCTCGTTCTAATCTCGCGCAACAAGCGTTTGACGATGATGAACACACCGGCTTCCTTGGGGCAGCCATTCGTTCCGGATCGCTGACGATAAAAAGACAAACGGGAAGCTCCAAGGCTTAACTCAGAGAGGTAACACGATGAAAAAACTGCTTATTGCGCTGATGACCGCGGCGGCGGCATTGTCGCTGGCGGCGACCGCCGAAGCGCAGGAAAAGCTGAAAGCCTGTTGGGTCTATACCGGACCGATTGGCGATTTCGGCTATTCGTACCAGCATGACCAGGGCCGCCTGGACGTGGAGAAGGCGCTCGGCGACAAGGTCGAAACCGCTTATCTGGAGAACGTCTCCGAGGGTCCCGATGCCGATCGTGCCTTCGAGCGCCTGGCGCGCGAAGGATGCAAGATCATTTTCGGCACGTCCTTCGGCTTCATGGACCCCGAAGTAAAGGTCGCCAAAAAATTCCCCGACGTGATGTTCGAACACGCGACCGGCTACAAGACATCAGAAAACCTCGGCATCTACAACGCACGCTTCTACGAAGGCCGCTACATCCTCGGCCAGATCGCCGCCAAGCAATCGAAGTCGGGCGTCGCCGGCTACATCGTTTCGTTCCCGATTCCCGAGGTGGTGATGGGTATCAATTCCTTCATGCTCGGCGCTCAGTCGATCAAGCCGGATTTCAAGGCGAAGATCGTCTGGATCAATTCATGGTTCGATCCGGGCAAGGAAGCCGATGCCGCCAAGGCTCTGTTCGACCAGGGTGCCGACATCATCGTCCAGCACACCGACTCGACCGCTGCCCTGCAAGTCGCCGAAGAGCGCGGACTGCAGGGCTTCGGCCAGTCTTCTGACATGATCAAGTTCGCCCCCAAGGCGCAGTTGACCTCGATCGTCGACGATTGGGGCCCGTACTATATCGGCCGGGTGAAGGCCGCGCTCGACGGCACATGGAAACCCGGCAATGTCTGGCTGGGCATCAAGGACGGCGCCGTTAAAATGGCCCCTTACACCAACATGCCCGACGACGTGAAGGCGATGGCGGAAGCCACCGAGAAGAAGATCGTCGAAGGATGGAACCCGTTCACTGGGCCGATCGCCAAGCAGGACGGTACGCCGTGGCTGAAGGAAGGCGAAGTCGCCGACGACCCGACGCTGCTCGGCATGAACTTCTACGTCAAGGGCGTCGACGACAAGCTGCCGCAGTAAGCGCAAGCTGGGCCAAAATCTTGACAGGAAGGGCGCCGTGCGGCGCCCTTTCGTTTAGCAAGAGCCCGAAATCGGGATCGATTTCCGGAAGGGCCATGCGCAAAATCAGGTGTTATGCGGCGTCCTTTGCCGCCCGAAAGGACGCGGCGCCGTAGTGCGAGATGCGGTCAGACCGCTGAGCCGTAAAGATCGTAAGCGTCGGCACGGTCGATCTTGACGGTGACGACATCGCCGGCGCGCAACGGACGCCGCGACTGGATATGCACCGAGCCGTCGATTTCGGGTGCGTCGTATCTGGTGCGGCCCTTCGCCGAGGTGCCATGCGCCTCGTCGATCAGCACTGGCAGACGCTTGCCGACCTTCCTGGCGAGCTGCGTCGCCGAGATCTTCTGCTGACGCTGCATGAAACGGTGCCAGCGCGCCTCCTTGATTTCCTGCGGAACCTGTTCGAGGCCGAGGTCGTTGGAGCGGGCGCCCCTGACCGGCTCGTATTTGAAGCAGCCGGCGCGGTCGATCCTGGCTTCGTCCAGCCAGTCGAGCAGCATCTCGAAATCGTCGTCCGTCTCGCCGGGGAAGCCGACGATGAAGGTGGAGCGGATCGCCAGATCCGGACAGATTTCGCGCCAGCCGCGAATACGGTCGAGCGTCTTTTCGCCATGGGCGGGCCGGCGCATGTTCTTCAGCACTCGCGGCGAGGCGTGCTGGAACGGGATGTCCAGATAGGGAAGGATCTTTCCTTCGGCCATCAGCGGGATAACATCGGCGACATGCGGGTAGGGGTAGACATAGTGCATGCGTACCCAGACGCCGAGCTTGCCGAGTTCCTCCGACAGATCGAGGAATTTGGCCCGCACTTCGCGATCGCCGAACATGCTGGTCTGGTATTTGATGTCGATGCCGTAGGCGCTGGTGTCCTGCGAGATGACCAGGATTTCCTTGACGCCGGCCTTGGCCAGTTTCTCGGCCTCGCGCAGCACGTCGGCCGCCGGCCGCGAGACGAGATCGCCGCGCAGCGCCGGGATGATGCAGAAGGTGCAGCGGTTGTTGCAGCCCTCCGAAATCTTGAGATAGGCATAGTGGCGCGGCGTGAGCTTGACGCCTTGCGGCGGCAAAAGGTCGACATAGGGGTCGTGGCTCGGGGGCGCGGCCTCATGCACCGCAGCCATCACGCTCTCGTAGGCCTGCGGACCGGTGATGGCGAGAACGTTGGGATGTTTTTCGCGGATGACGTCCGGTTCGGCGCCGAGACAGCCGGTGACGATGACCCTGCCGTTCTCCGAAAGGGCGGAGCCGATGGCGTTGAGCGATTCATCGCGCGCCGAATCGAGAAAGCCGCAGGTGTTGACGACGACCAGATCGGCGCCGTCATGCTTGCGCGCGATCTCATAGCCCTCCGCGCGCAGGCGGGTGATGATGCGCTCCGAGTCCACGAGGGCTTTCGGGCATCCAAGGCTGACGAAACTGACGCGAGGGGCGGACATTTGCGGTTTCCAATGGACGCGGGCCGGAAACCCTTAGGCCCGGCCCGGAAGTCTCGATGCGTGTTGATCTTTTGAACTTTCGCAGAAGCTCAATTTGCACGGCGCAATAGCATAGTTCCTCAATCAGGCAAACCGACGAATGGCTTGGCGCCTCGGGCGGACCTGCACTGCTAAGACCGGCACTGCTCAGGTTTCAATGACCGCCCGGCCCGAACCAGGGCGCCAGGAACGCAAACTGTTCGGGCCACTGCTGCACAGCACCATCCAGAAGCATCTTCACGGCGACGTAGAAAATGATCACCAGGCCGATATAGGCGATCCAGCGGTACTTATGCAGGAGGCGAGCGACAAACGAAGCGGCGAAGCCCATCAACGCAATCGACAGCGCCAAGCCGATGATCAGGACCGTCGGATGGTCCATCGCCGCGCCGGCGACTGCAAGGACGTTGTCGAGAGACATCGAAACGTCGGCAATGACGATCTGCCAGGCTGCCTGAGCGAAGGTCTTGCGCGGCCCCTTGCCGCCAATCGTCCCGCTTTTGTCGTAATCGACATTCGACAACGCTTCCGTCGCGTCATGTTCCTGCTCGTAGCTGACACGCAACTCGCGCCACATCTTCCAGCACACCCAAAGCAGCAGCAGGCCGCCGGCTATGAGGAGAATGGGGCCGATGGTGAGAAGCCACTGGGTGATCAGAGCGAAGAAGATGCGAAGCACGGTGGCCGCCGCAATGCCGACGAGTATCGCCTTCTTGCGCTGATCCGTCGGCAGGCCTGCCGCAGCAAGGCCGATGACGATGGCATTGTCTCCGGCAAGCACCAGATCGATGGCAATGACCTGGAGCAGGGCCGCGAGGCCGGCGGCGGTAAAAATTTCCATCAGCTGGAATTTCCTTGCTTGGTCGCCAATCGTTCGTGCCCGGACGCCCTAACGTGTATGGTTCCCGTGCGTCAAGGCTCCATGGCGATAAAGACGGCAAACTGCCTATCGCGGGCGACATCGCCAGCAGCCGGTGAAAGCTGCCAATCGAACGACGCCCCGGTCGTCAGGACGCATTGCACCACAGACGCCAGTTCACAGTGCAGGCCTCAAACGAGGGATTGAAGCGCAGAGGAGGGTTGAAGCGCACCGCCACCGCAATAGATTTCGGGGACCGAAGAGTACGATGCCTAAAGTGTTCCTCACAGGAGAGGCTCGTGACGTCTGACGACAACACACCCGTCCTTTCCGGGGCACCAATCCTTTCCGGGGCAATCGGGGAATACCGCGAGTTCGATCCTGCGGCCGCACTCGAAGGGCATTTCCAGTGTGCCTGGTCCAATTCATTGCGAGCGGACGCGGCATTGCGACCGGACGCGGCGAGCCTGTCGGCCGTGGTCCCCGACGGCTGCGTCGACATCACCTGGATCGACGGCGATCTGGTCGTGGCAGGCCCAGACGTGGCGGTTGCCCTCTCTGCGCTGACACCTGGCTCTACGGTGATCGGCGCCCGCTTCCGACCGGGTGCGGCAAGCCGGTGGCTCGGCCTGCCGATGTCGGAAATCGTCGGCGGCCGGGTGGCGCTCAGCCACTTCTGGGGAGCGCTGGCGCGCGAAATCGCCGAAAAAATTGGCGAGGCGTCCTCGACGATAGAGCGGATGCGGGCGATGCAAGCGGCACTGTGCAGGCTTGCGCCGGATGTCGAGCCGCCGCCTGCTGACATGGGATTTGCCTTCAACGCGCTGAAAACCGAATCCGCCGGTCCGGGCATGGCGGTGATCCTCGACCGGCTCGACGTCAGCCCGCGAACGCTTCGCCGCCGCTGCCAGGAGGCTTTCGGCTATGGCCCGAAGACGCTCGACCGCATTCTCCGCTTCCAGCGGTTCCTATACCTGGCGCGGCAGTCCGCCGATCCGCGCCTGGCCGATCTTGCGTTCGAGGCGGGTTATTCCGACCAGGCGCATCTGACGCGCGAGGTGCGGCGCCTGTCGGGCTTCTCGCCGGCGACGGTTCTGTGGCAGCTCGGCGCCTGAGCTGGCCGTTTCGTTCAAGACGCCACCGCCAACGCGGCCTAGTCTGCCTTCGTTGAAAGGAGGCAGATATGACGATCTACAAATCCCGCATCATCACCGTGTCCATCGACCGGGACTGGCGCGAAGTCTATGACTTCGCCTCCATCCCTGAGAATTTCCAGCGCTGGGCGGCAGGCCTCGGCAGGCGCTTCGAAAGATCGGGCGAGGAATGGACTGCGGAGGACCCCGACGGCCGGCCCATCCGCATCCGCTTCTCCCGGCCAAACGAATACGGCGTCCTCGATCACATCGTCTTTGCCGATGGCAAGGAAACCCGCAATGCGGTGCGCGTGGTTGCCAACGGGACCGGCGCGGAGGTCATGTTCGTGCTGTTGAGAACGCCGGACATGACGCAGGAGATATTCGCTGCCGACGCCGAGGCCGTGCAGCGCGACCTCAACAGCCTGAAGGCAATGCTCGAACGCTGAGCTTCCAAAAACCGCGAAAGGAGAAGATCATGGCCAAATCCAGCAACGACAAGCGCATCGATTATGTCGAGTTTTCCGTCGGCGACATCGCGCGCTCGCGCGAGTTCTATGGAAAGGCCTTCGGCTGGTCGTTCAAGGACTACGGGCCGAGCTATTGCGAGTTCAACGACGGCCGCCTGACCGGCGGCTTCGCTCTGGGCGGCCAGGGCAAGGCGGCAGGCGGGCCGCTGGTGATCCTTTATGCTGACAAGCTCGACGAGACCCAGCGCCATGTCGAGGAAGCCGGCGGAAAGATCGTCAAGCCCGCCTATTCCTTCCCGGGCGGCCGCCGCTTCCACTTCTCCGATCCCGACGGCTACGAGCTGGCGGTGTGGTCGGATAAGTGAAGAGGTGAGGGGCGCCGAGCCGAGCCCGGCGCCTCTATCGAATGGTGTGGGGCCGAATGGTTTAGGCGAGCCCATCGGACTTAATGCCGCTCTTGGCGTCAGCCGCGGAGATTGAACACTGGCCGGGCGGGCCACGATCCGATTGCGCGGCTGGTGGCCTGCGCTGAACCCCTTTGGAGATGCCTGCCACTGCTGTTGTAACAAATCATTTTCGCATCGTATAAGGCTGGCCCGAGGACCATCGCATACCGCACGGCGCATGACGGAACCGACACGAACGACAATACGGCAACGGCTGTATGCTTTTCTGATTGCAGGCCTGGGCGGGCTGGCCGCATCGGCAATCTCGTTTTCAATGACGCTCTACGAAGCTGCCCACCCGCCAAGGACGCCGGTTGTGCAGGCGGGCCAGCAAATCGATGCCGGTCGCTGGTTTGTGACCTTGCGAACGGCACGTGTCGGAACCGTTCCGCCGACAGGCGTTCCGCCATCGCGGCCCGTGCAGCTTGTGATGGTAGATATGGATGTGGTGAACCGTTCCGCCACTCCCAACAACGTGCTCCATCGCGTCGTCACGCTCAGCGCGCCGGCGCAAAAGCTGCCGATGCCAACGGTTTATCTCGAGCGTGACAAGTACCTGGCGGGATATTTCAATCCCAACATGCCGGAACGCCTGACCATGGCCTGGGAGTGGCCGGCCGGTGTGCCCGTGCCCGACAAGGTGACGATCACCGTCACCGGCCAGATCTACAAGTTGCGCGACAATGTCTACGGTGCAAGCGGGTGGTTCGAACGTGATCCCGTTGCGACGGTCGATCTGCCGGTGGAGAAGGCGCCATGATACGCATGTTGCGTTCGGCGCTGGCGCTGCTGTTGGCTGCCGCCGTGCTCTACGGCATGCAGCATACGCGTCCGCTGTACAGCGACATTACATCGCCGATAGTCGCTTCGGGCGGCATGAACAAGCGTGTGGAGGCCCGCGCCTTCGCGCTTTCGCTGGACAGCGCCAGGGTAGCGCGTGTTCTCAACGTCGAGACCTTCGGCAAGTCAAAGACCTACACGAGTTCCGGCGTATGGGTTGTGGTCGAATGCGAGGCCGAAGCGAAATTCAAGTCCCTGGGTCTCACATCGGGCGAGTGGCTGAGCCGCAGCGGCATCCGTTATGTCCTGACCGACCGCTTGTGGGCGACGATCGAAATGATGCCGGGCGATGTCTACCAGCCCGGGCTGCCACGCCGGGTCCTTCTGGTGTTCGAAGTGCCGGAGGATGCTGTCGCCGGCGGGACCGTCGTGGTCGCACCTACAAAATTGCTGCCGCTCGACGACGAGATCCGCATCGCCACGACTATTTCCGGCAAGGACATCGAGCCGGCGATCACTTTACGCCGCAACGAAGAAAGGCCGCCATGGACAGTTCTCCCGCAAAGGTGAGGTCAACGCGGCGAGGCTACTGGCTGAGCATGATGGCGCTGGTGGTCGCACTGCCTGCCGCGTTGGCCGTGCAGACGTGGGGAAGCATCAAGGACTGGCGCTCTCAACATCTGCGCCAGCCGCTATCTGCGAGCCTGGGACAGCCGATCGACTATGCCGGCGCCAGCTGGACCGTGACACGCTTCACCAGACTGGCAGGCAGCGCGGGAAGCGCCGTCGTGCTTGCCGAATTCGAAGCTCTCGCTGCCGACCCGAAAGCGCTCGGCTCGGTACCTTGCGAGGTGCGGCTTTCCGATGGGAGCGGTCGCGAATGGCGGCCAACCCTGTTTGCCGATCCGGTGGTCAGGAAGCAGTATCCGGAGGCCGAGCAACGGTCCCAGTGCGGCGGCATGGCATTCGCGGCGACGGAGCCCGGCAAACCGGCACGGATGGCTGCCAGTTTTTCGATCCCACCTGCGGCGAGCGGCCTCAGGCTGTCGATCGCCCTCTACTCGGCGCTGCCGAGTTATCTCAGCGTCGGCGAGCCGCGGACCTGACGCCATTGTCTGCGCCAGCCATGGCGACCGCGGTCTCGAGCACGGCTGCAAGCAGCGCGACCCGGACCGCGTCGAGCAGGATTCCGCCGTCGAGTTCGCTTGGGCTGCCGATGAACAGGCTGATGGCATCGGCGAAGATCTGCCAGGTCGCGAGATCGTGCGCTCCGATCAGCCTCGTCAGTCCATACCATGTCCAGGCGCCGGCCCAGGAGATGGCCTGATAGGCAATGACGAAGGTGACAAGCGTGGCCAGGCCGGCACTGAGCGTCAGCTTGACGCAGGTCCAGACCGGCGAATAGCGGCTGCGGTAACCGCCAACGAAGTGAGACGCGAAATCCTTCAGCCACTTCTGCCAGGAGGTCGCTTGGGATGGCGCAGGACCGGAAGCGGCCGGCGCGGAAAGCTCATAGCCGTTGATGATCGCTGCCATCACCAGCCAGACAATCGGCAGCAACGCGAAAAAGAATAGATTGTGAAGCTGCTCGCCGAAGGGAAGCGGCCGGAACTCCACGGGAACGAACTGGCCGGCCGCGGCCGCCTGACTTATCGGCGCAAGCAAATCGAGGCTGAGTTGTTGCAAAGCGGCGCCTGCGCCAAGCCAGCGGATGAACTGGTCCTTCCATACGCCGAGCGCATAAAGGCCGATGAAGACCCAGGTTGCGTCCGTCGCCACGATCAGCAGCCGCCAGTAGGGGTGAGACGCGCGCGCATCCAGTCGCTTGGCGGCAAAACGCACCAGCCAGCATATGACGATCGACAGTGCCACGCCGCTTGACTGAAGAATGGCGAAGATGTCGACGCTCTTGCCGAACTCGGCCTGGGCGAGCGCCATGCGCGAATATTCGCGAACCGTATCGCCAAGAAAACCCCAGGCGGCGTAATAGGCGAAGAACGGCAGGATCGCAGCGGCGGTAATCGCCAGGACCGGCTCCCGTTTCGTTTCGTCCACTGTCTTTTTGGCTTTTTGCCTCAGTGCCGCCACCGCCGGCATATGCGGCCGGAGCACCACGAACATCATGACCAGCACCGTCAGCTTGGCGAGGACCACCAGCGACAGCATGACCATTCCGCCCAGCGGGAATTGCAGGCCGATCGTCACGGCGCCCTGAAGCAGCAGACCACGAGCGATCATGCCCAGGCAGCCGACAAGCAATAGCTGCGGCCAGCACTGGACAAGCAACCGCGCGGTTAATGCAAGCGGCCGAAAAATGTCCTCAATTGCCGTGGTCAAATTCAAACCACCTGGAGTTGAATACGATCGGAGGCCCTTACAGGCGATGGGAGCTGCGGTTCAACCATGGCGTTCGGCCTCCGTCAAATAAGTTCATGGCGCAGCCATGCTCGGCCAAGTTGTTTCCGGGCGATCGGGGATCCTATCATCTTCCAAATCAATTCATCAATTCGCCAAAACCCTTTGGAATCACAGGGAAGTCGAACCTGGCTCTTAACCGCATAAGCAGCGTTGAGTTATTGCCATGCCCCATGCGCAGTCAATAGCTTGTGCTTTTCGAAGATCGCCAGTTTCTGCGGATAAGTGATCCGCACCTTGGCGTTGCACCCGTCGCATCTGAAGTGGGCGATCGTTTTCAGCGCGGAGCCCTTCCTTACCGCCGGATGCGAGCAATCCGGACAAGCGAATGTGAGGGCAACATCAGACAGGTCTTCGGCCAAACCCATTTCCATCTCCTTCGCAAGCGCTGTGGCTACACTCTGGCGAGACTCAAAAAGCAATTACGATGCCAATCCGGCTGTGCCAAAGCGGGACAAGAACGATTCGTCAGGGAAAGCCGCCAAGCTAGCGCGCCTGTTCTGCGCCCTTTGGACGACGAAGCGACCTGACCTCCTCCAGCAGTTCGCGCTCACTGGTCGTAATGTTTCGGAAGATTGCGACAATCATCACCGCCAAGGCTTCGGCATCCCGGCTCAAAGGGTCGATGTGTTCATCTGCGCAAACCTGATCGTACACGCGTTCACAAATAGCCAGATCGTGAGGGCTGAGGCGGGTGCGATTGAAACGCCGGTGCGGCATTGCGAACCTTCGAGGCTCGCTGCCCGTGCAAAAGAAGCGGGCCTTCACAACAAACGCGAGTCGTCGAGTGGTCGTTCCCGGCTACAAGCTTTTGTTACGCCGACCAACGGCAGGATCCGCGTCTCGGCTCCTTGCGATTACGCCAAAGTGGCCTTCGTGGGATGACGTATAAATTCGTCTGTGGTCGTCATTTGACGACTGTTCAAAGCGGTATCCGTTGAGCATTCTCAACGCCACGCGCGGGGGCGGAGATGTTTTTCAAACAGAATCCGATGGATCATATAGCGGACGATCCCATTATCCGCTGCGATATCGCAGATCGGGTATTAAAGGCCGCCGAGAGCGATGGGAATCTCCCGATTGCGTGGCGCGTGTACAGATCGCCGCAAGTTGCAGAAAAAACCCGTCAAACCCGCGCGTCTGCTGGTCCAATGCATGTTGCGCAAAAGCATGCCCTCGGGCCTGACACTGGGCCTGACACGAGGGTGCGCAGCCGAGCGGCCGGCGCCGCTTGGGGGGCGTGGGGTAAGAACGCTTGACGGCGCCGGCCAGGCGGATTGGGGGGTCCGCCACCGCTGGATAGTATCGATCTTGGCAAATCAAGTAATTCCGTTATCGCGGAATGTCAGGAGCCGGTCGACAACGCTCAGTCCTTTGCATCGTCATTGTCCTGCACTGAGCCGTCGTTTTCATCTGCCGGGCCTTCATACCCGGCCAGCTGCCGGTCGGCCACTTCTTTGGCGAGGCCCACCAGGGCGTCGACCTCTTGCATCCGGTCCACATGACCGCCATTGGCGACGTGTTTCCGGATCCTCTTCAGTTGGTCAGAGGTTCGTCGCAACGTTTGCGCGATTGACAGCTTCTTGGCCACGGCTGCATCTCCTGCATCCCAACCAACCATCCAGACGAGCAAGCGTTCCGGCGGGAAAGCTTTTGCGACAAAAGTCGATACTCCATCGACCGGCTCGATACAGCCCTCGCAACTGAGACAGGCCGTCGTGGCATCAAAGGTGCGCCGCAATGGGTCAACATGTCTGGCACCACAATTGCATGGGCATTGATAGGGGGCGAGTGGGGGCCCCGCCGCTTCGCAAATGGAGCGGCGGGGCTTTTTTGCGTTCTTCATTGGCAAGTGCTCAATGATGCAGCACCTCGCCAAAGATGATGCCTCTGATGTGCTTGTTGGTTCTAATCCTGGAAGTCCGCGCCTTCCATTGAGCAAGTTCGAGTGGCCCGGCAGCTCTATTGGGGGACTGTCAGCAGGCCGCCGGGCCAAGACCGCCAGCGTGCTTAAGAGGAGGCGCTGTGCTGGCTGAGCAAAACCTGCGCTCAAGACAACGCAATAGCATCATTCGAACGAACACTTTCGTCCATCCAGATCTCGATGTTTTTGATGCCGGCTTCGCCGCCGGGCAGGTGAGGGGCGGGCGCCTTGAGCTTCTTAGTCGCCTGCGATGCCAAGGCCCGCTTTCCTTAGCGAGCCGAGGAAAAACTCGACATCTTGCGAACGGGCCAACCGCGCCGAAACCACCTGGCGCATGTTCTTCACCAAATCAGGTTGATTTTGGTTCAGCCATGCGACCTCGCGATCAGCCGCGATTTTGTATCCTCCCTCGCCGAAAACGGCAGCGGCAAGCAGATGATAGATCGGATTCGACGGAAATGGCGATTTGTTGATCCACATGGCTGCCTGCGTATAATCCCCGCTGAAATACGAGCAAAGAGCCAGATCCACGTCATAGTAGCCTGGCCCTGGGTTCTTCTGACGCGCCTCCGCTATCAACTGGCATCCGTCATGCCAATTTCCAGAAACCGCCAGGCGCTCTCCATATTCACCCATAAACTCGGTGTCGTTCGGGTTGATGCTTAAAGTCTGTTTGCCCACTTTCAATGCGGCATCGATCTCCTTGTGGAAATAGAGCGCAACCATTTCGGCCTGGCGTCCCCGGATGTTGACAGGATCAAGCCCCACAGATCGCCTTGCCGCCGCCAAGGCGCGGTCGAGCGCAGCGGCGGACTCTGCCGGGTCGGCTGAAAACTCGAATCGGTAGTCATCGATGTAGATCAGCGAGAGAAGACCCCAGGCGGTGGCGTAGGTCGGAAAGCGGTCCACCGCCTTCTCAAGGCACCCGCGTACCGATGACCGGCTTTCTGCATCGACACCGACCCGATATGCGTAAAAAGAAAGCGTGCAAGAGTAGGCGGCCCAATCGTCGGGCGGATTGACGACGTGGAGATTGGCGTCGGCCTGGAAGATGACGCCATATGCCTGGGCCAGGCTCGATGACACATTACGCGCGATGTCCGTCTGGACTTCCACAAGCTGCGCCACTTTCAGCCCGCCATCATAGCTTTCTGCCCACAGAACCGAGTTGTCCGCCCGGTTGAGCAGCCGGACCCGAAGCCGGAAGGCATCGGTCGACAGGTTCACGCTTCCGGCCAGGACAAATCTTGCCGGCGAGATCGATGGATCCTCCCCCTTTGCGGCCGACTCCACGACCACGATATCCTTGAACTTGGAAAGCTGGCTGACGACTTCCTGCCTCAATCCGCTCGCAATCGCCCTGGAGGCTTCCGTTCCTGAAAGGTCGTCAAACGTCTCGACCAGCAGTCGCGGGATCTCAGGCGAAGTCGGGCGAACATCGCTCCTCGCCAATCCCAATGCCAGAACAGCCAATGCCGCGACGATTGCCGCAAGAGCCACCGTCAGCCATGATGCCTTCATCCATCGAGCAGGGGGCGAGACTTTCTCTGCTCGGTCGACAGGCAAGTCCGGCTCTATGGTCTCGAGGGGCGATCGCACCGAGAACGTTGGAACGTAACCGCCTTTCGGGATCGTGATGAGAATAGGATCGTCGTGTCCGGCAGTCAGGTAGTATCGTTCGAGCCCGCGCCGGAGGTGGCCAGCCTCGATCCGGACAATCGGATCCGTCTGCGGGTCGAAGGACATGTCACGGCCGAACACTTCGACCGCGATCGAATAGGCCTTGATACGATCACCGCGACCCGCCAGCGTCTCCTCCACGACATGGCTGAGGAAGCGGCGCTCGCGACCGGTTGCATCGAAGTCCGCGCTGTTGAGGATCAGGGCAAGCTGGGCACGACATTCCTCTGGGGCGAGCCCATGCTCCCTCCCTATGGCTGGTTCCGCCCGGATCACCTTGGTTCCCTCACCTGACGTTCTGGGGGTGACCACTCCCAGTTATATTTCTTTTTTCGCCGGTTACCCTCGCTGCGCAATTTATAACCGCGAGCCTGTTCTTGCAATACTCCCAGTAGTCTGAACGGATAACGCTGGGACGACGGCGACGGTTCGCGCAATGCACCGGCGGATGACAACGGATCAAAGAGTTAGGCGGCCTCGCCGGCAGCGCAATTTGAATTTGCGATTTTAGGCTTGGTGCCGACCGCTATGGATGTTCAGAAATTACCCTGTCGCCCACGTAACTTACATTCCGCAGCCGCCTCCCTGCGATAGGCTACGATGGTTTCGGAAAAACACGAATTTGCGCCATGAGGATGGACGACGAACCGGCTGATAGACAAAGAGCGGTCTCGGCGGCGGTTCGTCGGTTCCCGCAATTTGAATTGGCGATCCATCGGCTGTTGGGCCGAAGTGAGGGCTTTCAGGATATGTGCGAGGAACTTGCAGAAGCGGAGCTGGCACTCTTGAGGATCGACAAGGTCCCGCCGGCATTGCGCGAGTCCAGACGAGCCGAATGGCAGGAACTGGTGGATCGGTTGGTTGGGGAGGTCGGAGCCGTGCTGCGCGCGGATGCCGCCCGGAAACCGCACGTCATTCCTTGGCCGCCACGCCAGAATTAAGCGGAGGCTGGCTTGGAATTTCTGTCTGGCAATCGACCTCGACAAATTATAGCAGCCGTGCTCCCGGCCCTGCTTGTCGTCACGGTAAGCCCCGATAGCGGACCCGACGGGCTCGATTGCGCACGGGACTGCTGTTCCCGAAGTAGGCCCGGCACTGTTCGTCCGTGACAGCAACAAAATGAACCGCTGTCGACATGAGAGACGATCGGAAACCGATATCCATTAGCTGAGCGGCGCGAATAGATATATGTTGTCGCTGCGGGCGCGATCGCATCGGACATGAAGTAAAAGACGGAATTAGAGGGGACTTCGATATGGGAAGCATCCGAGCTCTCGTGTTGGCTTCGGCGGGAACAGCGGCAGCGCTGTTTGCGGTGCCGGCGATCGCTGCTGACGCTGCGACGCAACTTCCTGAAGCCGCGCCCGTGCCTGCTGAAGCCGTGCCGGCCTGGACCTTCACCGCAGAACCCTATTTCTGGATGGCAGGCATGAAGGGCAGGGTCGGCGTCAGGGGCCTGTCGCCGGTAGATATCGACGTCGATTTCGGCCAGATCTTTGACCACATCGATTGGTCTCCCCCGCCGGTCATGCTTGCCGGTGAGGCGCGCAATGGCCGCTACGCACTGTTCACCGACTTCATATACCTGGGACTCGAGGCCGATGGCACGTCGCCCGGCCCGTTGGCTCTTTTCTCGGCCGAAGCGAACATGGACACGGTGGTGTGGACCTTCGGCGGCTCCTATCGGGTCTTCGACAATGGCACCGCGACCTTGGACGTTCTGGCCGGCGGGCGGCTCTGGCACCTCGATGCAGATCTGACCGTTACTGGCCCTCTCGCCGTAAGAGAGGCCAGCGGCAGCAAGACCTGGGTCGACCCCATTATTGGTGTGGCCGGCGATGTTGCTCTCGGCAACGGTTTCGGACTCCATGGCGAGGCGGATGTCGGTGGCTTCGGGCTTGGCGCCGACATCGATTGGCAAGTGCAGGGCACGCTTCAATACCGGTACAGTGATTGGGTCACGCTGGAAGCGGGCTATCGCTACCTTGCCGTAGACTACGACGACGACCGATTTGTGTTCGACATAGCAATGCAGGGACCAATCATCGGCGCCAAGTTTCGGTTCTGATTATATCTGAGCCTGGGACGGCTTCGAACGGGAGAAGAGTTTGGGGAACTGTTTCGTGAGCCCGTCCAAAGTCAGGCGTAACAGCAACGTCTTGTTGGCATCGGCGTTGGTTGGCCTGCTGTGGGGGTGCGCGTCCCGTCCGACGAATGTGCTGCTGCCCGTGGCCGATACCTCGCCGTCCTCCAGCAAGGTGGAGATGCTGGTCGCAACGACACGCAGTCGTTCCTCCAATCCGGCACAAATGTATACGGGCGAGCGCGGACTGGCCCCCTCGTTCGCCGAAATTACGGTTTCGATCCCTCCGCCATCCGTCCGCAAGGTTGGAGAGGTTGCATGGCCCAAGAAGCTGCCATCAAACCCGGCGACTGATTTCGCCGTCGTACAGGCCCAGGAATTGACGCTCGAGACAGCGAAGGGGTGGCTTAGCGCCTCGGTCAGGAAGAGCCCGGATCACAGTGTCCTCGTCTTTATTCACGGATTCAACAATCGCTTTGAAGACGCGGTTTATCGTTTTGCGCAGATCGCAAAGGACACGGACACGCAAAGCGTCCCGATCCTGGTCACCTGGCCCTCCCGAGGCAGTGCGCTGGCGTATGGCTACGATCGTGAAAGCACCAACTACACGCGAAATGCGCTTGAACTGCTGTTCCAATACCTTGCACGCGATCCCCAGATAAAGGAAGTTTCGATCCTCGCCCATTCGATGGGCAACTGGCTTGCGCTGGAAGGCTTGCGCCAGATGGCCATCCGCAATGGCGGCCTTCCGAAGAAGTTCAAGAACGTCATGCTGGCCGCGCCAGACGTCGACGTCGATGTGTTTCGCACTCAGATTGCCGACATGGGCAAACAGCACCCGCAGTTCACCCTCTTTGTCTCGCAGGACGATCGCGCACTCAAAGTTTCGCGACGGGTCTGGGGCGATATCCCCCGGCTCGGATCGATTGATCCGGAACAAGCTCCATACAAGGAAGATCTCGCCAGCAACAACATAACCGTCATCGATCTGACGAAAGTCAAATCCGGAGATCCTTTGCATCACGGCAAGTTCGCCTCGTCACCGCAGGTCGTGCAACTGATTGGGGCGCGTATGGCCGGCGGCCAGACGTTGACCGACAACAGGATAGGCCTCGGCGACACGATCATTCACGCAACGACCGGTGTGGCGGCAGCGGCGGGCAGCGCGGCAGGGTTGGTGATTGCCGCACCCGTTGCAGCCGTCGATCAAAACAGCAGAGAAAATTTGGGCAATCACATCGGCGCCTTGACGGGTTCCCAGGCCAGCCAGAAATCGGGTGCTGGCAAGAAATGCGTTGGCTCCGCCACAAAAGATTGCAAGAAATAATCCTTCGTGGAAGCCAAAGGCGGCAGCACTGAAGCCGATGACGGGGAGAGTCAGCCGCGTCCGCAGGAACGTTGCCACGGTCCCGTCCGGCAAAAAGGGGGGATGAATGCGTCGCATCGCTCGGATCTCGCTTGCTATTATCCTTTCGCTAGCCGTCGCAATCCTGACTGCCTGGGCCGCAGTGGCCGGCGTCCTTTTCATCTTGTTCGGCCTCGCCACCGTCATCGCGCTCTTCAGCCGGTTTCGCATCAGACGTTTGTCCTATTTGCAGCTGCGTTTGCTGTGGTTCTGGTTTGGTGGAGCACCATCAGGCCTTTCGCCAGTTGTCGCGACGGCTCTCGCTCCTGAATTCCTTGTTGATAAAGAGCGGACATTTCGGCGTGCAGAGCGCACACATTGCGGGGATCCAACTCCACCGCGTGCCGGGCGATGGCCAGGGCACGACCGACCGCCGGCGACGAGGCGGGTCAGCCGGAAACATGAAACGGACTTAGTCGATGGTGATATGAGCCAGCACGGCCCAGGGCATTCGCATACTTAGGAAATCGCCCGACCATCCAAGGCAAACGCGTGCTCCAGCGCTGGCCTTGGGAACGAGGGCCACCGGTATGCCGTTCGCGATCCGGTGGACTTGGGCACGACAGTCTTTCCGCGCGGGGGATTGAACTTCCTTACTGCGGAGGCATCCGCCCGGATTGCCGTACCCTCGCGTGTTGAGGTTTTCGACCGCCCGCGCCTCGTTTCTTCGTCAATTACGGGTTGGTCCACGTAATTTACATACTGCGGCTGGCACGGCACGAATGCCGAGCCTAGGTTGCTTTGAATAACGTGGCGCAATGCGAGCGAGTATCGGCCAAAAGGCAAGAAAAGCATTTTCAGCGCAGCGCGTCGGTTCCCGATCCGTCGGTTGATGGGCCGGACGCTTCTGTTCCCGAAAAAATGAGAAGACCGGCCGCCCGCGGCCTGAACCGCTGTGAAGGATGAAAAGCCATGAAACACTACCTGAAATTGGCCGGCTCTACTGCGACTGCTGCACGCACGACGAGACTGCTTTGCGCCACCGCCGCGGTGGTACTGATCGGCATGAGCACCGCTTCCGCCGAAGCGCCGAAGATGAAGATGACGACGCCGATACCGGATTCCATCGTCACGCCGGAGAGCGTGGACACCAGGATTGGCAAACTGAATTTCTTCGATGGCTTCCCGGATGACGCCACTTCGGAGAAGATCTACGACAATCTCGATTTCATGCGCGGCGTCGATGCTTTTCTCAACGCCATGCCTGGGGCATCCGTCGAAGCTATGCGGGTTGGATTTGCCAGCCAGGGAGCCGACAACAACCAGACCATCCTGGTGTTCGAAAACCTGGCGGACTCGCGTTCGCTGTTCCTGACCGCCAACACCGAAAGCATCTACAATCTGATGTGGCTGGACACCAAGGCTGGCCCGCTGGTCATCGAGACACCGCCCAATATCTTGGGCATGATCGACAATCACTGGTTCCAATATGTCGGCGATGTCGGCAATGCCGGACCGGACAAGGGCAAGGGCGGAAAATACCTGCTTTTGCCGCCGGGTTACCAAGGCGAGATACCCGAAGGCTATTTCGTGTTTAAGACGTCGACCTACGGAAACCTGTTCTTCTGGCGCGGCTTCCTCGAGAACGGCAGCACCACCACTGCCGTCGAAAACACCAGGAAATTCGCCAAGGTTTATCCTCTTTCGGAAGCTGACAACCCGCCGCCGATGAAGATCATCAATTCTTCCGGCAAGGAGTTCAACACCATCCATGCCAATGATTTCCATTTCTACGAGGAAGTGAACGACATCGTCCAATACGAGCCGGAGGAGTCCTATCATCCGGAAGTGTTGGGACAACTCGCCGCCATCGGCATCGTAAAAGGCAAACCCTTCGCACCCGACGAGAGGATGAAAAAGATCCTCACCGAAGCCGTAGCCGTCGGCAATGCGACAGCGCGCACCATTACCTTCAAGACTCGTATGAAGGACGCCTACTACTATCCGGACAGTGCCTGGTTCACCGGCTTTGTCGGCGGCAGCTACGAGTTCCTTCTGCAGCCCGGCGTTCGCTATCTGGATGCCCGTGTCCTGTTCCACTACTATGCGACGGGCATCACGCCGGCCATGGCGATAAAGCGCGTCGGCATCGGTTCGCAGTACGCAGGCGCCACGACCGACAAGGACGGCAAGCCGTTCGATGGCGGCAAGACCTATAAGGTGCATCTGCCGCCAAACATTCCGGCAAAGAATTTCTGGTCGTTCGTCTTGTATGACAATCAGACGCGTTCGATGCTGCAGACGGACCAGCAATTCCCTAGCATCGGCAGCGACAAGAAAGACATTGTGATCAACGCGGACTCCTCGGTCGATGTCTGGTTCGGCCCGACAGCGCCGGAAGGCCATGAGACCAACTGGGTCCAGACGGTTCCCGGCAAGGGCTGGAACGTTCTTCTTCGCCTCTATGGTCCGCTGCAGCCATGGTTCGACAAGACCTGGAAGCCGGGCGAGATCGAACTCGTCCCGTGACAAGTGGATACGGTTGGCCATGGGGCGCGGATCCCATGGTCCGCTGGCGCTCTTCTCATTCAACGTCGGCGTCGAACTTGGCTAGCTGATATTTATTGCCGTCGTGCTGGTCGCCATTCATCTAGTCCAGCGCGTTTATGAATTGCCGCGGCAGGCGGTTGTCGCCTCAGCCTATGTCATCGGGACGATCGCAGCGTTCTGGAGCATTGAGCGCTTTGATTCAATGTTCATGTAGCGGGCGTGGAGCGACCCCATGGGTACAATGAAATCCGAGCAGCGATCCGATCCGCAGGAAGGCTCTGACCCGTGGGTGGATGCTCGCCCCGCTTCATGCCTTTCTCAGAAAGGTCAGGCCGAGTTCGGATGACGCGGACAGGACCGCGCAGCTCTATGGCGTGTCGCTCACCGCCTCCAAGGGGGCCTTGCTCTTTTTCAGGATCTGATTTGCCTGATGAGCAGCGGCCGCAGTTTCCCCGCCACCCTCGACGTGAACGGTGGGAACCGCGATCTTGATACCGTTTTCCGCGAAGGCCTTCCTGATCATCATGAGTGCGCGCCGCTTGATGCCGAATTGGGTCCCGGGCTTCGTCATCAGCTTCATCCTGAGAACGATCGCATAGTCCCCGAAATTGTCGATGCCCTGCATCTTGAGCGGCTCGATCGTGTCAGCCGCAAATTCAGGATCGGCTGCCAGTTCCTGGCCTATCTTCTTGATCAGCTTGCGCGCCAGGTCCACGTCGGAATCATAGGTCACGCCGATCGTGATCTTGTCGAGCACCCAATCCCTGCTCATGTTCTGGACCGCCCCGAGTTCACCGAACGGGACGGTATAGACGGGGCCGCGATGATGACGCAGACGCACCGACCGTAGGCTGAAGGACTCGACCGTGCCTTTGTAGCTGCCGCTCTGGATGTATTCACCGACCCGGAAGGCGTCGTCCATCATGTAGAACACGCCGCTCAGCACGTCCTTGACCAGGGTCTGCGAGCCGAAGCCGATGGCGATGCCGAAGATGCCGGCGCCGGCAATCAGCGGGAGTATCTTCACGCCGAGCCCAGCGAGGATCGTTAGCACGGTGACCGCGGCTATGAACACGGCAAGGGCGTTGCGGAATATCGGCAACAGCGTGCGCAGCCGGCCGCTGCGAGCCAACTGGTCGGCGCTGCTCACATCCGCCGTCGCGAGGTTCGTGTGATATTCGATCAAGGCCTTCGACAGTTGCCAGAGCAGGTCAGCGATCAGCAAAATGATGATGCCGTGGAGCAGCCCGGTTATCAGGAAGCCGGCGCTTTCGCTGCCGGCGAGGCTCGCGGCCCTGATCCGCCAGATATAGGCAAGCCATGCGACTGCCGCGGCAATGACCACCGCCCTGGCGCCCCTGACAATGAGCACGTTGAGTGCGACGCCCATCGCGCCGCTGCGCTTCGACCTGCCGGCGAAAGCCTGTGCCGCGGCGCCGACGCCGCGCAAGGCTGTCGGCAGCACCAGGGCGAAAATCCCAAGCCACAGGACGCCGAGCAGGCCGGCGACCCAAGCCATCCAGAGCACGATCAGGAACAAGGTGAGAAACCATTGCTTGACCAGAGAGCCTCGCCCGTCGGGCCGTTGCCAGACGACCTCGATTGCGGTCGCCAGAACGCCAAGCCCGAACAGGAAGGCGGCGAGCTCTGCAGCCTCTTGAGAGAAGCCCAGGCCAGGCATGAGGCTGGCGATCGCCCAGCCGAATAGCAGGAACCCGGCCACAAGGCTGACACGCCACCGCCAGAAACGGGTCGAAGCCTCACTTTCGAAAAGCCGAGTCGGCCTGTCCGAGGGGGCGCTTGTCGCACCGCCGAACGCAAACAGCAATCGGGCTGCCGCGCGAACGATACGGAACGCGATGAACGCAAGAAGCAGGGTCAGAATGATCCTGCGGAGCAAGGGTGGCCATCCGAGTGCCAAGAACGATCCGGCGCTGGCGAGAGCAAAAGTCAGCAGGGCGACAGTCTCGAAGAGGACCGCTTGTCCGGCGTCTTCCTGAGCAACCGCGCTCCTCGTCCTGGCGAGCGCTCGTCGGACCGCCCACTCGGCTCCGAAACCGACCGCGATCAGGACCGCCAGGATGCCCATGACCAGCCCTGGCCTGCCGGAGTTCACGTCACGCGAGACAATTTCGGCGGCTCGCGAAAATTCTTCCGGCAGGCGCGGGATCGCGGCGCCGAGCGCACCGATACGGGCACGAATACCCGTCTCCACGCTCAAGATGTCCTCGGAAATGGACAGGCCGGGCTCGTCCGTGGCCGCTGGAATCTTTCCCTCGAGCCATGCCTTTAGTTCCGGATCGGACAAAAGCTCGAGGAACTGCTTTGCCTTTTCGGGCGCAAGGTCGGGGGAGGGCAGTTGAGCTAGCGAAGTTCCCTGCAAGAGCGCTAGCAAGAGCACGACGACAACTGGCAAGAACCCGAGCCGTAGCTTGTAATTCATGAGTGCCTCGAGTTTTGAATGCCGCAGCTGCACATATTGGCTCCTCGCCCCTTTTATGGGCCCTGTTTTGGCTGCATGCTACGTCTCCGGGCAGAGTGGCTGCAAGCTAAGGGCGCAGTCAAAATCCATCGGACTCTTTGTGCCCATAAAACCGGACAACGAGTCCCAGAATCGGACCTTGCTGCACGACATCGAGGAAACCGCCGTCGTTGCTGTAGTCGACGCCCAGTGCCTGGTACCCGATGACCGATGAGATTCGATCATTGAAACGATAGCCGATCGCCACGGCGACATCCAATTCGATGTCGGCTTCGCCGACGCCGACGAGCCCCACCGGTCAGATAGACCTTGGGCGTGACCGGACAGTTCCGCGAAGACCGGCCATGGCATCCACCCAGATTGCGCCGTCGCTTCGCGAAACACGGTTGAGAAGGCCGCCGTTGAAGGAGAAGTCGGAGTCGACCGACCACACCCTAACGTCGCGGAATGCCTCATTTGCGGATCGCAAATTCGGCATGCGGCAGGCGTCGCTTGCCGCCAAATATCACAGCTCCCTGCCACGAGTTTTGCCATTTGCTGCCATAGCGCCATCCCTTATGCGCTAGAATGCGCATAGTCTTTTTGATGGTGCCAGTATCAGTATGTAAGTTACGCAGTCGGACTGTTGCTTGGTGAAGCTGTATCCGCCGATGGCCGAGGATTGACACGCTTGTGGCAGCGGTCCTCAAAGAACCCGCAATGTCTTCCCGATCCGACCCAAGGCCATTGCGCGATATATCGGCGCCGGGAATTGGATCTCCCTGCTGTCATTTGTCCCGTCGAGCTAGACCGTATCCTGGATAGCCCGCTTTCGATGCAACCGAGCGGATTCCGTCCGTAGGTTACCGTTAATTACCTTCCGCCCCGAGCGGCAATAGGCGAACCTCACGAAGGGCGATTTTGTCGGGGGCATGTCTGAAGCGTCCTGCCACCAGTTTCGTCTCGTCGACAGAACGCGGAGCATGCCAGGGAACCGAAAACTCGGGTCATCCTGGAAAAGCGGTACAGTCAAAGGAGGACGTCAGATGAGTGACAAGCAGGCGAATCCAGACCGACAACCGAACCGGCGCGACATTTTGCTGACCGGAGGATCTGTGCTCGCCATTTCGGCTGTCGTATCCGGAATAGCCACGAGCGCGAAAGCTCAAGCAGCCGGCGCAAAACCCAACATCCTCGTCATTTTCGGCGATGACGTCGGTTATTGGAACCTCAGCGCCTACAACCGGGGCATGATGGGCTATCGCACGCCGAACATCGATCGGATCGCCAAAGAGGGGGCGATCTTCACCGACCACTACGCCCAGCAGTCCTGCACAGCCGGGCGCGCCGCATTCATTACCGGCCAATCCTGCTTCCGCACCGGCCTGCTGAAGGTAGGCCTGCCGGGTGCCAAGGAAGGGCTGTCGGAGAAGGACCCGACACTTGCGGAACTGCTCAAGCCGCAGGGCTATGTTACCGGGCAATTCGGCAAGAACCATCTCGGCGACCGCAACGAGCATCTGCCCACCGTTCACGGCTTCGATGAGTTTTTCGGCAATCTCTATCACCTCAATGCCGAGGACGAGCCTGAGCATCCCGACTACCCGAAGAATCCCGAGTTCAAGGCCAAGTTCGGTCCACGCGGCGTGATGAAATGCAAGGCCAGTGCAACCGACGATCCTACCGAGGATCCGCGGTTCGGGCGCGTGGGTAAACAGGAGATCGAGGACACCGGTCCGCTGACGAAGAAGCGCATGGAAACCGTGGACGAAGAGTTCCTCGGCAGCGCGCTCAACTTCATCGACCGCTCGAACGCCGATGGGAAGCCGTTCTTCTGCTGGTTCAATTCGACCCGGACCCACATCTACACGTTTCTCAAGGAGGCCTCGAAGGGCAAGACCGGCTTGGGCATCTATGCGGACGCCATGGTGGAGATGGACGGCATGGTTGGCCAGCTTCTGGGCAAGCTCGATGACCTCGGCATCGCCGACAACACCATCGTCCTTTGGACGACCGACAACGGCGCGGAGGTTTTCTCGTGGCCGGACGGCGGCACCACGCCCTTCAAAGGCGAGAAGAACACCAACTGGGAAGGTGGCTACCGCGTGCCGTGCATGATGCGCTGGCCGGGCGTCATCAAGCCCGGAACCGAAATCAATCACATAACGTCACACGAAGATTTCGTGCCGACGCTGGTCGCAGCCGCAGGCGAACCAGACGTGACGGCCAAGCTGTTGAACGGATACGAAGCTGCTGGCAAGACGTTCAAGGTGCACCTGGACGGCTACAACCAACGCGACGTGTTGGCCGGCGAAGGCGAAGGCAAGCGCCACGAATACTTCTACTGGACCGATGACGGCAATCTCGCCGGCTTGCGTTACGAACGTTGGAAGATGGTCTTCCTCGAGCAGCGCGAGGAAGGACTGGCCGTGTGGGAGAACCCGCTGATTCCGCTGCGGTTCCCGAAGCTTTTCGACATCAAGGGCGACCCGTTCGAACGGGCGCAGACGGACGCCGGGGAATACGACAGATGGCGTGTCGAGCACGCCTTCGCGCTCGTGCCGGCACAGGCTTATGTCGCCAAACACCTGCAGACCTATGTCGAATTCCCGCCGCGGCAGAGGCCCGGCAGCTTCGCGCTCGACCAGGTCCTGGCGAAACTGCAGGAGGGTGGCAGAAACTGAGTCTTCGCTCTGAATAGGCCGCGCTCGCAACTATCGGCAGGCGCGGCCTCCAAGCCAACTCGGAAGCAGATCAATGGCAGTCGCGAACAACAATCCTTCGACCGAGACCATTGCTCAGAGGGCAAAGAACGAGCTGCGCGAGTACGCGCTCCTGTCCTTGTATCTATTCGTCTGCTTTGGTGCGCTCATTCTCTACAAGGCAGCGATCCTTGGCGAGGAGGGCATCAGCTATCTGCCATCAGGGCTGGCGGCCATCAAGGCACTGATCCTGGCGAAGTTCATAATGCTCGGGCAGATGATCCGATTGGGAGACCGGCGCGGAGGAGGCAGAATCGCCTACGTCATAGCCTACAAGGCCTTGCTCTATCTGATCCTGCTTCTCGTTCTCTCGGTCCTCGAGGAAGTCGTCGTCGGTTTGATTCATGGGCGATCGGTCGCCGCCTCGCTCGCTGAGTTCGGAGGCGCCAAGCTGCCTCAGACGCTGGCGACAAGCCTGATCATGCTGCTGATATTGATCCCCTATTTGGCGTCCAGGGAACTGAATGTCGCCCTTGGCGAAGGCAGGCTCTGGACGCTGCTGCTCGAACGCCGCGACGGACCTCGGTCAGCCGGTTTAGCAGCTGCCGCGAAAGAGCCAGGCCCAACGAACCCGAGCGATCACCCTTACCAGTGATCGCTTTTTGATGATGGCGCTCCTGATGGGCGCTGACCTACAGGAGACATCAAGCTATGACCAATCTTGCTTGCGCCGCGAAGCGCTACCTGGTGTCCATCCTCCTGTTGCTGGGGGTCGCAGGCTCTGCCACTGCGCAGGGCGCCGATCAGTTACCTTCCTGGAATGATGTCCAGTCCAAGCAGGCCATCGTCGCCTTCGTTGAACGTGTAACTGCGGAAGGCGCGGCAGACTTCGTGCCCGAGGCAGAGCGCGTCGCCGTCTTCGACAATGACGGCACCCTGTGGGGCGAGCAGCCGCTGTACTTCCAGCTCCTGTTCGCACTCGATCGGGTCAAGGCAATGGCGCCGCAGCATCCGGAGTGGAAGGACAAGGAGCCCTTTGCCTCGTTGCTCAAGGGCGACGTGAAAGCTGCACTCTCAGGCGGCGAGCCGGCGATCGTGGAGATTGTCATGACCACCCACTCAGGTATGACAACGGTGGAATTCGACCAGATCGTTCGCGAATGGATTGCCACCGCCAAACACCCGAAGACCGGCCGGCTCTACACGGAGATGGTCTACCAGCCGATGCTGGAGCTGTTCACCTATCTTCGCGGCAACGGTTTCAAGACTTTCA
This sequence comes from Mesorhizobium sp. WSM4815, assembly GCF_055811575.1. Classification (NCBI taxonomy): domain Bacteria; kingdom Pseudomonadati; phylum Pseudomonadota; class Alphaproteobacteria; order Hyphomicrobiales; family Phyllobacteriaceae; genus Mesorhizobium; species Mesorhizobium sp. WSM4815. The sequence goes on from NZ_JBVVQS010000095.1 coordinate 103,280, forward strand.
TCGTCTCAGGCGGCGGCATCGATTTCATGCGTCCATGGACGGAGAAGGTCTATGGTATACCGCCCGAGCAGGTCGTCGGCAGCAGTGGCAAGACCAAGTTCGAGATGCGCGACGGAACGCCGGTGCTCATGCGGTTGCCGGAAATCAACTTCATTGACGACAAGGCCGGCAAGCCTGTCGGCATCCACCAGCACATCGGTCGCCGGCCAATCGCGGCGTTTGGCAATTCGGACGGCGACCTGCAGATGCTGCAATGGACATGCTCGGGACCTGGCCCGCACTTTTGCCTTTACGTGCACCACACCGACGCGGAGCGCGAATGGGCCTACGACCGCCAGTCGCACATCGGCCGTCTGGACAAGGGTCTCGACGCTGCAGCCGATTCTGGTTGGACGGTTGTCGATATGAAGGCCGACTGGAAGCAGATATTCGCATTCGAGAAATAGGACGATATGGACGAGGGCGGTGCATGTTCCAGAGGTTGGGATGCTGACAGGGCAATGAACCGAGCCATCGAACAAGATACTCAGGCTGTTGTGGCGCCCGGTGAACCGCCATCTCCCGGCATGGTCTGGATCTCCGGAGGCGAATTCCTGATGGGCTCGGACACGGCCTATCCGGAAGAAGCTCCGACGCATCGCGTGCGTGTCGACGGCTTCTGGATGGACCGCTTCACGGTGACCAATGCCGAGTTCGAGCGCTTCGTCACTGAGACAGGCTACGTGACACTTGCCGAAAAGCCTGCCGATCCGGCGGACTATCCCGGCGCCTTGCCCGAGCTGCTGTCGCCGTCCTCCACCATGTTCAAGAAACCGGCGGGGCCAGTCGACATGCGCGACCACTATAACTGGTGGGTCTATGTCGCCGGCGCCAATTGGCGCCATCCGCGCGGACCGGCGAGCAAGATCACGAAGCTGATGGATCACCCTGTCGTGCACGTCGCCTTCGAGGATGTGGGGGCTTATGCCCGGTGGGCCGGCAAGGAATTGCCCACCGAGGCCGAATGGGAATTCGCCGCGCGCGGCGGCCTCGACGGCGCCGAATATGTCTGGGGCGACGAGATGACACTGGGCGGCAGGCACATGGCCAACACCTGGCAGGGCGAGTTCCCTTACCGCAACACGACGGAAGACGGCTTCGAATACACAGCGCCGGTGGGCTCATTCCCGCCCAACGGCTACGGCCTCTACGACATGGCCGGCAATGTCTGGCAGTGGACGACTGACTGGTATCGAGAGCACGGCAAAATCGACGGCCCGTGCTGCACCGCCGCCAGTCCGCGCGGCGGCACGCGCGAAGGCAGCCTCGACCCGCGCCAGCCGGACATCAAGATTCCGCGCAAAGTCACCAAGGGCGGCTCGCATCTGTGCGCGCCGAACTACTGCCGCCGCTATCGGCCTGCCGCGCGCATGGCTCAGCCCATCGATACCTCAATCTCGCATCTCGGGTTTCGCTGCATTGCACGCAGGACGTGAACTACGAATGAGGTGTCATCAGACCGATGTTCCATCTTCAGCTTCGCGCTCTGCCAATCGATCGGAAAAAGCAGGGCATGCGCGCCGGCGAAAAGAGCGGCCTTACCTCATCGCCTCGGAATAGCACTGTAGGATACCGTTAGTTACGTCCCCTCCCGCAAGCTTGTGTGCCACCCTAGCGTCCACGCTTTGGGGATCGGCCTGCACGGCGCGCTGCATGGGGAGGAACGCATGGGCTATTTGTTGCCGAGCCGACTGGCTGCTTCGACGATTGGGACGCGGAGATTCCAGCGACGCCTGTTCTGCAGTGTGGCGATGACAACTGTCCTTGCCCTCTCGCCGGCAGCGGCGCAGACGAATACCGACGCCGGCACCCTCGACTCCACTGCCGTCGCGCCAAGCAAGGCGCCGGGCTACTCGCCCTATGCAGGCCGCAACTTCCCGAGCCGCGTGTTCTGGGGCGACACGCATCTTCACACCAGCGCGTCGATGGACGCCGGCGCCTTTGGCAATCGGCTCGGCTTCGATGAAGCCTACCGCTTCGCCCGTGGCGAGGAACTGACATCCTCGGGAGGCTTGCGCGTGAAGCTGTCGCGCCCGCTCGATTTCCTTGTTATCGCCGACCACTCCGACAATATGGGCTTCTTCCCGGCCCTGTTTTCAGGCAAGCTCGAGATGCTTGCCGATCCGACAGGCCGCAAATGGTACGATATGGTCCAGGCCGGTGGCGAAGAGGGCGTCAAGGCGGCACTCGACATCATCGACAACTTCTCGCGCGGCACATTTCCCCCGGCGCTGCAGTTTCTTCCGGGCTCGGACGGATATCGGTCAACCTGGGATCAGATGATCGCCGCGGCGGAAAAATACAACGAGCCGGGGCACTTCACTTCGTTCATCGGCTATGAGTGGACGTCCCAGGTGCCGCCCGGCAACAATCTGCACCGTGTCGTGATCTATCGCGATGGCGGCGACAAAGCGAGCCAAACTCTTCCCTTCACGACCTATCCGCCGCTTGGCAGCACCACCCCGGAGGATTTGTGGAAGCAACTTCAGGCCTATGAGGACAAGACCGGCGGACGGGTTCTGGCCATTGCACACAACGGCAATCTGTCGAACGGCTGGATGTTCCCGACGGAGACCAACCCGGCAACAGGCCAGCCCCTGTCCGCGGAATACGCCAAGACACGTGCCCGGTGGGAGCCGCTCTACGAGGCAACGCAGATCAAAGGCGACGGCGAGGCTCATCCCTATCTCTCGCCGACCGACGAATTGGCCGGGTACGAGCTTTGGGAGGTGGGCAATCTGAACCTCAGCGAACCGAAGAAGCCCGAGATGCTGCAGAGCGAATACGCCCGCACGGCCCTGCAGACTGGCCTCCAACTCGAGGCGAAGCTCGGGACCAATCCCTACAAATTCGGCATGATCGGATCGACCGACAGCCACACCTCACTCGCTACCGCCGAGGAGGAGAATTTCTTCGGCAAGCATTCGGGAAACGAGCCCAACCCTCATCGGGCGGATCATGAGATCATGCGCAATGGCGATCTGGCCCTGACGGGATGGCAGATGGTCGCTTCCGGCTATGCCGGCGTCTGGGCGACGGAGAACACGCGCGAGGCGATCTGGGACGCCATGCGCCGCAAGGAGGTTTACGCCACCACCGGCCCGCGCATGCTGGTGCGTTTCTTCGGCGGCTGGGACTTTACCGAAACCGACGCGCAATCGCGCAGCCCGGCCTTCGCGGGATATGCCAAGGGCGTGCCCATGGGCGGCGACCTGAGCGAGGCGCCCGCCGGCAAGGCACCGACATTCCTCGTCGCGGCGCTCAAGGATCCGCTTGGCGGCAATCTCGACCGCATCCAGATCGTCAAGGGTTGGGTCGACGCCGCCGGCGTTCGCCAGGAGAAGGTCTATGACGTTGTCTGGTCCGACAACCGGGCGCCGAGAGCCGACGGCAAGCTTCCGGCGGTCGGCAATACGGTCGACGTGGCGACGGCTACCTGGACCAACACGATCGGCGCTTCCGAACTGATCAAGACGTGGACCGACCCGGAATTCGATCCCGCGCTGCGCGCGGTCTACTACGCCCGTGTCCTCGAGATCCCGACCCCGCGCTGGACGGCCTATGACGCTGTACGCTTCGGCGTAAAGATGCCCGCCGACGTGCCGATGTTCGGACAGGAGAGGGCCTATACGTCGCCGATCTGGTACACGCCGGGCTGAGGGAGGCGACGTCTATGGAGAAAAATGCTCCGGCAAACCCGCGCCGCCGATGGCGGCGCGGAGCACTCGCGGCTTCGGTTCTTCTGGCCGCGGCCGTCGCGCCGCCTTCGGCTATAGCCTGCGGCTACGAGAACCCCAACGATCTTGCCCTCGGCCTGTTGAACTGGGTTTTTCCGAAATCGCTCCATGTGCGAACCGCCGTCTCGCAGGCTGAGCAGGCCGGCATACTGCCGCCGCGCCCCGAGAATCCAACAAAGAAGGATCTGTTCGGGAGCGGATTCCGCCTGGCCGCCGAGAGCATGAAGGGGCTCGGCGCGCGAATGAACGCTGCCGCTCCGGCGGCCGGCAAGAGGCCGAGCTTCTCGGTCGTGCTGATACCCGCCGTGATGTGGACAACGTATACCCCCGCGGAGGCAGGTTATTCCGTCCAAGTCCACGCCGATCGCCCGGCAAAGGGCGACATTGTCATCGTGACCGACGAAAAGGTCGTCCGCGCGCTTGTTGATGGATCTTTCGACGCCGCCGCTGCCGAGAGCCACGGATTGGTTCGATTCTACGGTCCGAATGACCGTCAGGACCAGGTCCGAGCGGCACTCGCCGCCCTGGCAACTGCGTTAAGCCGGCCCGGCGATCACGGCATGCCAGCGCCGCGGGCACACGTATCCGGCCCGCTCTGCTGCGGACCGGCCGACCACGACGTGTCGATACTGCAGGCGGGGGAATCCGCCCGGCTGCACTCGTTGCCTTCGGCCGAGCGAAAATGAGGAGTGCCATGATGCTGCTACGCGAGCCGCTGCTGCATTTCCTCGTCATTGGCGCGGCCCTCTTTGGGGTGTACCAATGGGCTACCGGTGACGAGACGGCTCCTGGCGAAATCGTCGTCAGCGCCGGCCAGATCGCCAGCATGCAAGCGATTTTCAGCCGCACCTGGCAACGAGAGCCGACCGCAGCGGAAACGGATGCCCTGGTCAAGGACTACATCCGCGATGAGGTCTTCTATCGTGAGGCGATCGCGATGGGCCTCGACCAGGACGATGCCATCATCCGTCGCCGCATGCGCCAAAAGTTGGAATTCGTCGCCGACCTGACACTTGACGTCGAGCCGACCCACGCCGAGCTGAAGACCTTCGTTGCCGACCATCCGGACTGGTTCCGTGCCGAGCCGCATATTTCATTCAGCCACGTCTATTTCCGGACAGGCGCGAGCGCCCCGGACGTGGAGCGGTTGCGCGAAGCCCTGAATACCGGGACGGCCGATGCATCGGAAGTCGGCGACCCGTTTATGGCAGGCTTCGACTTCCGGGGCCTCGCAAAATCGGACGTGGAGCGAACATTTGGCGAGAACTTCGCGGCATCGATCGACCGCTCGGCCACCGGGGTTTGGCAAGGCCCGCTGACCTCGGCCTACGGCGTGCACCTGGTTCGCGTCAGCGAACGTGTCGAAGCGCGTCAGCGTCCATTCGAGGAAGTTCGCGAGGCAGCGCGGCGGGAATGGCTTCACAGCCGCAAGGTGGCAGCCAATGACTTGCTCTACGACAAGTTGAAGTCTCGATACGTCATCACGGTTGCGGACGGGACGAAGCAGGCCGACGGACAAAAGCTTGCCGAGGCCGCGCCATGACCCGCCTGTTGGCTGCCGCCTGGCTGCTGCTGACCATGGTCACGGGACAGGCTGAGGCGCATGACCTCCGCCCTGCCTATCTCGCGATCACCGAGAGTGCACCGGATAGCTATTCAGTCCTCTGGAAAGCGCCGGCGATGGGCGGGCTGCGGCTGGCCGTCTACCCCAGGCTGCCGGAGGATGCGGCCGAGACAACGACGCGAGAGAGTGTTTTCCTGAACGATACTTACGTCGAGCGCTGGACGGTCCATGTGCCGACTGGCTTCGCGGGCAAGACCATTGCGATGGACGGTCTTGCCTCGAGTCGTACCGACGTGCTGGTGCGCATCGAGAGGCTAAGCGGCGAAACCAGCACCACTCGTCTTACGCCGGCCAGCCCCGCCTTCGAGGTTCCGGCGTCGGCCGGACCCGCTCAGGTGGCGGCTGCCTATCTCTGGCTGGGCGTCGAGCACATCCTGAGCGGCATCGACCATTTGCTGTTCGTCCTGGCGCTGCTTATCCTCGTGCGCGGCTGGAAGCGTATCGCCCTTGCCGTCACCGCCTTCACAGTCGCGCACAGCGTCACGCTCGCGGCGGCCACGCTCGGCTTTGTCCACGTGCCCGGTCCGCCGGTCGAGGCGGCGATCGCGCTCAGCATCGCCCTCGTCGCGGTGGAGATCGTCAATTCGACGCGAGGCCGACAAAGCCTGACTGGCCGGCTACCGTGGCTCGTCGCCTTTGCCTTCGGCCTGCTGCACGGGTTCGGTTTTGCCGGCGCGCTGAGCGAGGTCGGTTTGCCCGGTCACGCCATCCCCGTCGCGTTGCTGTTCTTCAATCTCGGGGTGGAGCTCGGGCAACTCCTTTTCATCGCGGCCGTCATGGGTTTGTTCGCGGCCTTTAGCCGGCTGTGGCTGACATTCGTCAGCCCCAAGGCGACCTGGTCCGGCGCCTGGCCGCGGCTGGTGGGCGCATACTGCATCGGCGGCGTCGCTTCGTTCTGGCTCGTCGAGCGCGTCAGCGGGTTTGGGGTATGAGGTGATGGCTGCCTCAGCGTGGCTGGATCGGTCGAGCTCTATTTCGGCCACAGCCGTCGGCCGGGTGCAAACAGCAGCTTCGACAGGGAGGATAGAAGCATGACGGGCAATGAGATATTGAAGATCGGCGCTGCGGCGCTGGCGCTGCTGCTTGCCGGGTTTGGTTCGGCGCACCCTGTCCTTGCACAAGAACAGGTCGCGGCGGCTGACGCTTCGGGTGATGCGACGATTTCGCCGGAGCCGCTGAGCGCCGACGAGATGGAGGTCCTGGTTGCGCGGATCGCGCTCTATCCGGACGAGCTGATTGCGGTGATCACGGCTGCTGCACTCTATCCGCTGCAGATCGTCGAGGCGGCACGCTTCCTCGAGCGGCACGAGAAGGACAAGAGCCTGAAGCCCAAGGAGAGCTGGGACGGCTCGGTAGTGTCGCTGCTCAACTATCCGGACATCGTCAAGATGATGAGCGACGACCTCGAATGGACCCAAGCGCTCGGCGATGCCATCGCCTACCAGCAGAAGGACGTGCTGGTCGCCATCCAGCAGTTGCGCGACGAGGCGGTCGCCAAGGGCGTCATCAAAACCGACGACAAGATCCAGGTCACCAAGGAGAACGACAACGTCGTCATCAAGTCTGCCAGCCCCGAGGTGATATACGTCCCGCAATATCCGCCTCAGATGCTTTACGAGCCGGGCTATGTGTGGGAGCCGATCCGCTACTATCCCGACCCCTATCCCTACTACTGGTATCCCGGAGCGACCTTCTTCGCCGGGGCGGTGACGGGGGCTATCTGGGCCGCCGCCGTCGACTGGGACGACTGGGGGGTATGGGGTGGAGGCTGGAACGGCAACGACATCGATATCGACTGCAACAACTGTTTCAACAACCGCGACTTCAACGGCAATATCAACATCAACGACGTCGACTGGAAGAATGTCGATCGCAGCAAGATCAAGATCGACCGCGATCAGTTGAACAAGTTCGACCAGAACAACATCAAGAACAGGATCGAGAAGAATGGCGACAACGCCATCCGCGACCGCGCCCGCGACATCAAGAAGAACGACAGCCTCGCCAACAGGGCGCCGGGCAAGACGGCGGGAACGAGAGACGTGCGCAAGAGCACGCTGGACGGGCTGAAGGCGAAGCCCGCCAACGTCACCCGCCCCGCCAAGCCCGCCAACATCCAGAAACCTGCGGACAGGCCTACCGCCAATCGCCCGGCGGCGAAGCCGGTTCTCGGCGACCGCCCGAGTGCCAATCGCCCGGCGGCGAAGCCGGCCAAGGTGAACCGTCCGGCTGGAAAACCGAAACCCGCGGCAAGGGTCGACAGCCGGCCGAAGAAGCCTTCGGGGCTTGGCAACGTCGATCGCGGCAAGGTGACCAAGGTCAGCTCCAACCGCGGCCATCAATCAATGGGTGGCGGCGGCCGTGGTGGCGGCCACAAGCAGATCAAGCGCCCCAGTGGCGGACGCCGGCGTTAACGGAACGGGAGGACAGGATCATGATACAGTTATTTGGCACCCCCCGTCACACGGGAGTTTTTCATATAATCCTTCTCCACTCTGTCTGCGCCGTGGCACTTGCAGTGGGCATCACTGTCTCGCAGCCAGCCGCCGCACAGGATGCGCCGGAGGCGCCGGAGATCACCGCCTTCGCGGCCGCTGCCGAGCCGCCCGTCTTCGGCACGCCGGAGGCGGCTGTCGAGGCGTTCAAGAAGGCGCTGAACGACGCCGGCAACGGTGCGGTTGCGGCCCTTCTCGGCCTCGATGCGGAAAAGCTGAAGGCCGACGAGAACGCGGAGGAGACACTGGCGGCGATCAAGGAGGGTGTGGCCAAGCAGCTCGTCCTCGATGGCGAGGGCGACCGACGCACGCTGCAGATCGGCGACAAGTTATGGCCGCTGCCTTTTCCGATCGTCAAGGGCTCGGACGGCAAGTGGGCTTTCGACACCTATGCCGGGCTCGAAGAGATCGTGAACCGGTATGTCGGCGAGAACGAGCTCACCGCGATCGAGACGATGCGCGCCTATGTCGACGCGCAGGAGGACTATGCGTCGCAGGACCGCGACGAGGATGGCGTGGAGGAGTTCGCGCAGAAACTGATCAGCTCGGAAGACGCGACCGACGGACTCTACTGGCCGACAGACGACATCAACGGCGAGAGCCCGGCTGGCGGTAATATCGATCAGGCCGAACTTGAGGACGCGGCCAAGGGTGAAGGCTATTTCGGCTACAAGTACAAGATCCTGACCGGCCAGGGCGACCAGATCGCCGGCGGCGCCTACGACTACGTCATCAACGGCAACATGATCGCCGGCTTTGGCCTTATCGCCTGGCCGGCCAAATATGGCGAGACGGGCGCAAAAACCTTCGCCGTCAACCAGCACGGCGTCGTCTACGAGGCGGATCTCGGGCCAGCCACCGAGCAGATCGTCAAATACATCGACCGCTTCAATCCGGACGATACGTGGCAGGTCGTGGGCGACTGAGAGAAATGGATCAAAAGCCGGGTTATTTTCGAGTCGATCGGCAAAACCCTGCGCTGTGGCAGAAGAGGTGGTATGGAATTGAGCTTCGCATTCATGGCCAGACCCGGCCACCAGTCCGTCGTCAGGCTTGCCCAGCAGAAAGCCGCCGCACAGGGTGGCGAACAGGAAGCGGTGATCATCAGGCAGCGCCTGATATTTTGGAGTGATGGCAATGTCCGAAGCGATGCATCCCCTAGCACCCCATCATCTGCCGGGCTTTATTGTGGCTCCGGGAGAGACCGATGTTCTCTTCACCGGAACGGTAATATTCATCATCGCGCTGCTCATGATGCTTGGCAGCCTGTATTTCTGGCTCCATTCGCTGCCTGAGCGCATCGCGCATGGGGCCAGCCAGGTCCAGTTTCAGTTGGTGGCGGTTCTGGCGTTGCTCGCGCTGTTCACTCACATCAATGTGTTCTGGGTTGCGGCATTGCTGCTTGCGATCGTTCCCATTCCCGACTTCTGGACGCCGTTGTCCACCATGGCTGAATCGCTTGCCAGGATGGCCGCCGACAGGCGCCAGGCGCCCGCACCTGCAGCATCTGCGCCGGAAGCAATTGCTGCGGGATCGCCGCTGTCGGTGAACGACGCGCCATTCTCCCAGGTGCGGGTTGTGGAGCTCGAGGCTCCATCCGCGCCACCCGACGACCAACACCGTGTTCCAGCAAATGAGGAGCGCCGGCCATGATCGAGTTACTGCTATGCTCAGTCGTGACGATCCTGCCCGATTTTCTCGTCCGGCGTTTTGTCCAGGGAAAGAGGATCGGACGTGAGATCACGCTCTATTCAGTGTGGTATGAACTCCGTTATGGCATAACCGCCTGCCTGGGACTCACCATCGTTCTCCTGACGCTGATCCTTTATTACCATCCATCGACAACCAGCGCGGTTTCTTTCTATCGCACGGTGCCCATTCTTCCCGAAGGCTCCGGCCGCGTTGAAGAGGTCTATGTGGGTCTCGGGGAAAAGGTGAAATCGGGACAGCGCCTCTTCAAGCTCGACAGTTCGACCCAGAAAGCCGCGCTTGAAACGGCGCGGCTGCGTGTGTCGGAGATAGATGCGGCGCTGGTGTTGGCGAAGACCGAGTTGGTGACGGCCGATGCCCGGATCCAGGAAGCGCGGAGCGCCTATCAGCAGGCCGTGGACGAACTCGCGACCAGAACCGACCTTCAGAGGCGAAACTCCGGTACGGTTGCGCAACGGGAGATCGAGAAACTTCAGAATATTGTCGATGGTCGCCAAGCCGCGGTGTCTGCCGTCCTGGCTGGCAAGCAGTCCGTCGAAGCCCAGATCGCTTCAGTACTGCCGGCGCAGAAAGCCAGCGCCGAGGCAGCACTTGCCCAGGCGCAGGTCGAACTGGACAAGACGGTCGTCTATGCGGGAGTGGACGGAACGCTCGAGCAGTTCACGCTGCGCAAGGGAGATATAGTCAATCCTATCATGCGGCCGGCGGGAGTGCTGGTTCCCGCGGAGGCAGGCAGGCGGGCGCTTGTGGCGGGCTTCGGCCAGTTGGAGGCGCAGGTCATGAAGGTAGGCATGGTTGCCGAGGCCACCTGCATCTCGATGCCGATGACCATCATCCCGATGGTTGTGACCGAGGTGCAGGATCTTATCGCAACCGGCCAGGTGCGCGCGTCGGATCAACTGATCGACGCTCAGCAAGTGGTCAGGCCCGGGACGATCACCGTGTTTCTGGAACCACTTTTCCAGGGTGGGTTCGAAGGCGTTCCGCCGGGAAGCAGCTGTATTGCCAATGCGTATACCAACAATCACGACCGGCTGTCCGAAGAAGGACTGAGCACCTCGAAATGGCTGTTTTTCCACGTCATAGACACGGTCGGGGTCGTGCACGCCGTCATCCTTCGAATTCAGGCGCTGCTCCTTCCGGTACAGACGCTTGTCCTCTCCGGGCACTGAGAACCACGTCGGCAGCGGCCTGCCGCCCCTTGCGAGATCGCCGACGTGGCGTTGAGGCCGATCACGGTGAAGAAGTAGACGAGCAGGATGTCGCGCGCCGTCAGGTCGAAATCGACCTTGATACCGGAGAAGCAATAGACCAGCCCAATCGCACCGCGACCCTTCGCCAGCCGCGCCCCTTCACCGCCGTCGCAAAAATTCCAGCTTCAGCCGGTCGATCTGCTCCGCGGTCCATCCCCCAACGTCAGTCACTTCGACCCAGGCATCGATGTAATGCTCCGGCGCATACACATGCCCGTGCCCCATCGGGGCCGTTGTGGCCATCGCCATGTCGACGGTGAGTTGGAGAAGCGTCACGATCGGATACCATTTGAGCTCGGGAGACACGTCGGAACCGCACGGCCCCGCCATCCATTCCGGCTGTCGGTACAGGGACCGGTAGTCGAAGAACGTCACCGGGTCGCTCGCATATTGAAGATAGACGATCCGCATCGGTCCCCAATGTGCGTCCGGGATCGCCAGGCCGTTCTCCTGGCTCGTGAACCGCACATACGACCCGTCCCTGAAGCGTGGCAGCCAGGCTGGCGATCCTCGCTCGCGGTCGTCGGTGACGGAACGCCAGACCCTGCTCGGAAATGGCGGGCCGCTCCAAAGTGCCCCCTGATACGGGTCGCCGATCACTTCGAACAACTCGGCGGATTGCTCGGAGCTCAAGGCGCCAAGGCTCAGCCCATGCAAATAGAGCCTGGGGCGCCTTTCCTTGGAAGCGTGGTCCAATGCGCGTAGATTTCCGCAAACAGGGTACGAATGGCCTCGGCGCCATAGCCGGGCTCGACCAGGAGGGACAGCCAGCTTGTGAGATACGAATACTGCATGGCGACGCTCGCGACGTCGCCGCCGTGGAGATATTCGACGGTGTCCATTGCAGCAGGGTCTATCCAACCGGTGCCTGTCGGCATCACCACGATCAGCACCGAGCGATCGAATCCGCCGACGCGCTTGAGCTCCTCGAGGGCGAGCTTTGCGCGCTCCTCGGCTGTCTCCGCAGACCGCAGTCCGACATAGACACGGATCGGCTCACGCGCATCCATCCCCAGGAACGCGCCTAAATCCTTGCTCGTCGGTCCGGTCGCGATGAACTCCCGTCCCGCCCTTCCTAGCTCGTCCCACTCGATCAGCGAGGTATCGCTTCCGGTCTTGCTGGGGTCGGCCGGCTGTTGGGTCTCGGGCTCGATTAGCTCATCGAATGCCTGGAAGGACGAATCCGCGGCATGGAGCGCAAACCTGAAGAAAACGCCGTTGACTACCGTCCAGAACAACGCAGCCGCAGCGCCATGCCGATCACGTATGACACGCGTTTCGGCACGATCCGGCCAAGCATTCGCGAGATGAACAGGAACGTGACCTGAAACAATCGCGCCAAGAGGATCAAGAGCACGAAGCTCAGCAACGCGATCAGACTGACCTTCAGGGGGTGCGCAGTCTCTACCGGCTCGAGCCTCATGAGCTTCCGGATCGAATTTTGCCATTCCGAAGCCTGCCAGAGAAAGGCGACGGCAACCAGGATGCAGGTGGCCGCAGCAACGAGTTTGATGGCCTGCAAGATGCGGCCCGTGGGCTTGGGCAACTCCAGATAGTCGGCCAGCCAGCGCCCGAACACGCCAGGCCCATATCCGGCCGCGAAAGAGCATCCGGACAGAACGCCTTGGGTCACAAACGTGCGTGGAAGCAGCGAAGGGGTGAGCGAGGCCGCAATGAAGAGTGTTCCGATCAGCAGGCCAGCGGCTGAGAAGGAACGCCAGAACCTGAAGATCCAGAATAGCCTCATTGGAGCGGCCACGTGCGATCGTTGCAGTGCTTCGAGGCAGCTTGCCGTGCAAGATACGTCGGCGCAACCCGCATGCGCGGGCGACGCCACGAACTCGATACCAATCTGGAGCAGTCTTTGTTCTGGAGCAGTCTTTCCAAACTTTAGGGGTGCGGTCGCTCGCCGTTCACCGCGCGTGTCAAAGGAGACTGAGCAGCGCGGCACGATGGCCGAGCTTCATCGTTTGTGGAGGTTAGAAACGGAGTTTGGAACAGAAAGGCCACAACTCACAAAGCTCAAGGATAACAAACGCTTACTGTATATCTGGCGATTCCGCGATGTGCGATGCTTGCCAGCGATGTGCGCGGAGGTGCGCTTGGATTACGCTACGGCCCCTTCCGGCCATCCTCTGTTAGGAGTGTTGCGCAGAACGACATTGGATGGAAACAGGTGGACAAACGGCCATGGCGGCATCACCTGACGACGCTGCTGCTGCTGCGCGCGGGCTATGCCTACGTGCCCTACAAGCTCGCTGGAGAGCGTGATCGAGCAGAACAAGGAAGTTATGACCTGTCGCTTCGGCGGACGCAGGGGACGATCCGGATGGATGCGCCGGACTGGAACCCATGGCTGGAGTTCTTCCTGCGAGCCTTGCAGAGCCAAAAACAGCACCTCGAGAAGAAGATGGAGCGCGAGCAGGTCATGCTCGCTGCGCTGCCGGAGTCATCGGTCCCGATCCTCGAACTGGCGAGTGAGCATGGCCGGGCTACGGTGGCCGAGACCGCGAGGGTCAGCGGCGCGAGCCGCAACACGATCAAGGACCATCTGAAGGCGCTGGTCGAGCAGGGCCATCTGACTAGGCATTGCTCAGGTGCCTGGACACCAGAACTCCAGGCTCGAAGCAGCAAGTATGCAAATTGGTGGAAATTGCCGGAACCGGCTTAGCTTCGAGAATCGCCAACGCCTCATCGGATGTCCGTGCCTGTCGGAGTCGCGCCCGAACCTGAGATGCCCGAAGCAGCCGGCATATTTGGGAAAGGGTAGGGAGGAAGGCGGACGTGGCAGAGGCTGGGCAAAGTATGGTGTAAATGAGGTCGACGGGATCGTCGTCCGGGCCGTCGAAATCGATAGGCTGAGCCAAACTTGTCAAAGACGCGGCAGGCGAAGAGATCATACCGAGCAGAGCGTGGGGGATCGCGACGCCACGACCGATGCCCGTCGAGCCGAGACACTCACGGTCGAAAAGACCACGGATAACCATCTGCTCGTCAAGCCCATTTCTCCGAGCAATCCTGATCGCAATTCTTGACAAGGCTGATTGCTTTCCCTTCGTCACAAGATCAAGCGAAATGTCTTCTTCTGACAGGATGGGGGAGATCATCAGGGTCAACCTCCGTGTCGATCCAGACGCGATCGCAAATGACGCGAACTCTCTCGCGTCCGGGCTAATGGCCCGTTTTGAGGCGTTTAGGCTCCCGCCGGAAATTGAGGCTGAAAATATTCATAGCAATTCAGAGGTAGTGGAAGATTTTTTGAAAATCAAGCAAAACAGGTACGGGCCTGACTAACAGAAATAATGCTTTTAAATGCCAGTTATTTTCGTTTGACGAACAGAACAGTCTCCTGCTTGCTAGCTGGGCGCGAACATGCCGTGTCAGAAAGTGAAAATCGAATATTTAGACGGACTTCCAGATCTTCAGCCGTCGCAATTTTTATTTCAACCAGGAGATGCCGTGATGAAAAAACTCGTCCTCGCAGTTGCCTTGACAGTGGGCAGTTCGCTTTGCGCCATGGCGGCGAATGAGGTCACCAAAGCTCCGCCAGCCGCTCCTTACGAACAGGTCAGCAACCTTGTGAAACTGCCCGACTTCCTGCCGGGCATGGGCCAACTTTTCGTCGATCCGACGACATTGCCTGCCGGACCATTCCTTGCCTATGACCACGATGGCGAGCTTGTCAGCACGATTTACATGCTGCCGATCAAAGACCTCAATCCGGACAAGCGTTTTGGCGACCTCGCTTCACCCGGCGGCAATGTCGACCATGTGGACGTCTACTACAATGCCGGCCATCCGGGGGTAGAAGAGCCGCATGTCCATGTCGTGCTGTGGCATGTTTCGGCGGCTGACGAGGCACAGGTCGCCAAATGACACTGACGCGTCGTGAGATACTGGGCGCTGGCGGCGGGCTCGCCGCCGCCCTTTCCCTCTCTTCTCTGGCCGTGTTGGGTGGCGAGATGATCGAAGTCAAGATGCAAGGGCGCGACGACGGTTCACACGTCTGGTTCGACCCGATAGGCATTCTGATCAAACCAGGACAGACGATCCGCTGGACCAATCTCAATCCCGGCAATTCGCACACGACGACGGCATACAATCCCACAAACTTCGAGCGGCCGCTCCGCATGCCCAAAGCGGCAAAATCTTGGGATTCTGACTATCTACTGCCCGACGAAAGCTTTTCGGTTACTTTCACCGAGCAGGGGGTCTATGATTATTACTGCATTCCGCATGAGCATGCTGGAATGGTCGGTCGTATCGTCGTCGGCGAGCCCGAGGCGCATGACTGGACGGAGCTAACCGGAGCGAAGGGAGACCTACCGGAAGAGGCCGTCAAGGCCTTTCCGATGGTCGAAGACATCATGACGAAAGGGATCGTGCGGCGCGCCTAGGCATGCGTGCAGGATGCGTGACACCAGCAACAGGAGAACCCAAACGACGATGCGAATGGGAGCCCGAGTTTCTGTTTGTCGTCAATGATCGATAGGGGCGACCATCATGACCGGCAGCGCGTTTCCATACGATAATGAAACACGAGCGAAGCGCGACGAGCGTCAGGTAGATATGCCTCTCGGTGCTCGGGCCGCAGCCCAACAACGTGAGCGTGCCACACATCAGCTTGCCGCCTTAGGCGAGATGACTGGCGGTATTGCCCATGATTTCAGAAACCTCCTGGCAGTCATCGGATCCGGCCTGAGGCTTGCCGAAATAAGAGCCGAGGAGCCCGAAAGCGTGAGGACCTACATTGCTGCAGCGCGGCAGGGAATCGATCGAGGTATCGAACTGACGTCACTGGTACTGGCCTTCGCAAAACATCAGGAACTCGAAATCCACGCTGGCAATTTGAATGAATTCCTCAGGTCTTTTGAGCCTTTCCTGAGATATGGCGCAGGCCCCGATGTCCGCGTCAAGCTGGAGCTTGGTTCCGATATCCCGAACTGCTTGATCGACCCGGCGCTGTTCGACTCTGCAGTGCTTAATCTCGTAATGAACGCACGAGATGCGATGCCAAGTGGCGGGGAGATCCGCGTCACCACTGAGCGATTGGTGCAGACGGCCCCGACGCCTGACCTGCCCGGGCCCGAAACCTACGCATGCGTTCGCGTCAAGGACGATGGTTGCGGCATGGCTCCGGAAGTCTTGCGAAAGGTGTTTGATCCTTTCTTCACGACGAAGGGTGAGAAGGGCACCGGGATAGGGATGTTGCAAGTGCAGGCATTGGCGCAAATGGTTGGTGGTCGGATCCGGATAAAGAGTGAGCGAGGGATTGGAACAACGGTCGACCTTCTGTTCCCGTCAATCCAAGCGGACCTTTAGACGCCCAACAACTCCTACAATTTGATGTCGGCGCTCGCGACGGAATGCAATCCTGCCAGGGCAGGACCTACCACGCTCTCGTCCGCACTTGCGGATTGCACCGCGTAAACCGGATAGGAGAACTGCGGCATTTCAGGCACAAGGTGCAGCCGGCCGGCCTCCATGTGAGGCCGCACAGAACTCATCCTGAAATATCCAGAGCCGCCAGTCGCAAGAACATAGCTCAGTGCGAGCGGACCGAGATCGAAAGAAAGATCCGGCGCAGCACTCGGGAAATTCATCCCGTGGTGAAGTTCAAAATCCGGCCCCCAATCCATATAAACATAATCGGATTCGTCCAGGAGGCGCGCTTCGGAATTGGTCGTCACGAGGACGAGTTTTTCCTCCAGAAGCAGATCGATCTTCAAACCCGGTCTGTGGGGGGGCGCGTACATGATAGCCAAGTCGACCATTCCTGACGCGACCTGATTGATCAAATCCTTCGGCACATCGACGTGTACTCGAAGTGCAATATCCTGAAGCGACCCGCGCATCCATCGGACCCAATCGAGCAGAAGAGGTTGCGCTAGGCTGACTTCGCTGCCGACCGTCAGAACAGCTCGACGTCCCGGGGGCACGGCAACCTGGTGAAGGGTGCGTTGCCATAGTTGGACGAACATCGGGGCGTGGCGCAGAAATTGCTCACCGGCCGGGGTGAGAGAAGCTCCGCCTTTGTGGCGAACAAAAAGCGCGCGGCCCAATTGCTGCTCGAGGTTGCGAATCCGTGCGCTTACGGTCGTCTGGGCGACATTCAAGCGCTCCGATGCCCGAATGAAACTCCCTGTCGAAACGATCTCGATGAAAGTCCGGGCGAGTTCAATATCCATAAAACATATAGCATAAAAATTGCGTTTAAATGTCAATCAATTTCGTTTGCTAGATAGCTAGTCAGAGCAATAGGCTTCGAGATTATCCACCGAGCTCTGCGCTGAATGCTGCGCAGCGCCGGTGGGAGGGAGCGCAAGCAAATGACCGACAGGAGTTCGACCATGTCCCCAGTGCAGCAGGAACTTATCGTCACCAGTGGTTTGCGCACGGTTGCACCCGCCCGGCACCATTCAAAGGTCGTGAAATTCATCAGCGAGGTCGCTAAGGAGGCGGCCAACGATGCACCGACCTCGGTTGAGATCTTCTCTGACAGCGGCCACTGGTATTGTCGGGTTCGCCGCGGCCATGAAAAGACCCGGCCGATGGGTCCCTATACCAAACAACAGGCCGAGCGGATCCAAGAAGCTCGGAGAATGTCGATCGCAGAAAGAGGAACCTCTCGGATCATGTTCGATTAAGCGAGGATCTCACGATCACGCCGGCCTGACGGCAAAATCCACTGGCACGCGGAACGATTCCGAGGGTGAGCCCATCAGTGGAACATCCCTTCTGTCCGCATGCTGGTTTGTGAGCGCGTCGTGCGCTTAAGACAGGAGAAAGGAATACGAAACGAATCGTTTTGACCTCGGCCGTGTTGGCGCTTTCCGCCGGCCTTTCCTTTGCCCAGACGACGAGCGGAACTTCTGGCGAGACCTCCACGACCACAACCACGACCACGCTTTATCTGCCGGGCTTTCTAACCCGGCCAGTTGCCGGTGGGCCTTTTCTTTAGCGAGACCCACCACCAGGGGCATCGACCTTTTGCATCTGGTCCGCGTCACCGCCATTGGCGACGCGTTTCCGGATCGTCTTATCGCAATGCCCCTTGGGCGGCTAATAGCCTGTACTTTTCGAAGATCGCCAGCTTCTGCGGATAGGTGATCCGTACCTTGGCGTTGCACCCGTCGCATCTGAAGTGCGCGATCGTTCTTGCGCAGAGCCCTTCCTTACCGCCGGATGCGAGCAATTCGGACAATCGAATGTGAGCGCAACATCAGACAAGTCTTGGGCTAAACCCATTTCCATCTCCTTCGCAAGCGCTGTGGCTCTGGCGGGACTCAATGGGGCAATGCAGATGCCAATCCGGCGGTGCTAACGCGAACAATTCGTCAGGGAAAGCCGCCAAGCTAGTGCGCCTTCTCTGCGCCCTTTGAGAGACGAAGAGACCTCAATTCATCCAGCAGTTCGCGCTCCTTGGTCGTAATGTTTCGGAAGATTGCGACAATCGCCACCGCTAAGGCCTCGGCATCCCGGCTTGAAGAGTCCATGTGTTCATCTGCGCAAACCTGATCGAACACGCGTTCGCAAATAGCCAGATCATGAGGGCTGAGGCAGGTGCGATTGAAACGCCGACGCAGCATCTGTGCGAACCTTTCAGGGCCTGTTGTCAGTGTTTGCGGCGGACTTTTTTTGCCGATGAACCGCTGAGGCGTGATTGGAATAAGTTTACTCGCTGACTGATGATTGGTCTTTCGATAGTCCCAAAATCAACGCGCAATCGCGAGCTCTATACTGTCCAGCAATCATAAGTTGTCGGTAATATCGCAGTTTTTTTTCTGGGACATGAAATCCGCGCCGAAATCCGCCGGCTCTTTCGGAGTTCGTGTGCAACCGAGTTTACTGGCGGTGACTTTCAAACTCGCCAGTGAGCATTCGACCTTGGCTGCAATATCTTTCAAAGGTTCGTTATTAAAATATCCATCAAGAATTATCTTGCGACGAGCTTCTGTTTTGAGGTTTGCGTTCATTTCGTTGCCTCCTCAACTACGCTTTCACCGTGCCAGACTCTATACGCACCACGTTGAAGAGTGTCGTTATCGTCGCATCCAGAAACTTATCTCGGAATGCATTTCTTGGTGTAACCCAGCGTGATGGCGCTCTGTGGACTCGCGTTCCGCTGGTCTTGCCAGATGGCTGTGATACACCACATGATTGCGGTGGCGATGGGCATACCGGAATCGGATACGGCACTACGCGATGGACGCTAAGAGGCAGGACAAGGCGCTTGCGAGCCAGGCGCTTGAGCGCGATCGACGTCGTTGGCCGCGCGAAGCTCAACCTTACAATGAGGCTGCCCCGTCACTTGCGCCGGCGCTCGAACCTTTGCCCTTTTCGACGCTCGAACTGGCGCCAGAAGATCAATTCGTCGCTTGGCAGGCGCATATGGCTCCGCTTGTCGAGATCAAATTGCCGGATGACAAATCGCTCGACGATGGCTTTCCCGCCGACCACACGGCTTGGAACCTCGGCGGCATGCTGATCGTTCAACAGCGCGCACCGGCACATAGTTATATGCGTTCTGCTGCGAAGCTTCGGTCCAGTTCGATCGATCACTGGTATATCGCTTTGCCGCATACTGGCCGGTCGTGGACGGAGGTCGATCGCCGCGTAGCGGAAAACCAGCCGGGCAAATTGGAGATTAGATCGCTTGGCTACCCGTTTCGGGGGAGGGCAACGGAATCCCAAAGTCTCTTTCTCTATTTGCCGCGTGATTTGTTCGCCGATGCGGCGGCAACCCTGGACGCAAAGAATAATTCAATTCTGTCCGGCAACTTTGCCAACCTTTTGCTCGACTACCTCAAGAACATCGAAGCAAGACTGCGCAGTCTCACGGCTGACGATCTGCCCCGCATCGTGCACGCAACACGCAGCATGATCATTGCCTGCCTCTCGCCCCCGGCAGAACATGCCGCGGCCACCGAACAATTGGTGAGTGTCGCGCTGATGGAGCGAGCCCGTCGATACGTCCACAACAATCTGGATGCGGCTCATCTGACGCCGGATTCAATGTGCCGGGCGCTCGGCGTCTCGCGCTCTCGTCTTTATCAGTTGTTCGAACCGAGCGGTGGTGTTCTCCACTACATACAAAGTCGCCGACTTCTGGCAGCCCATGTTGCGCTTAGCAATCCGGCGGACAGCCGGCGCATTGTTAATATTGCCGAAGCCGTCGGGTTTAGTTCAGCGGCTAATTTCAGCCGAGCTTTTAGCAAGGAATTCGGCTACAGCCCCCGCGAAGTCCGAAGCTCCGTGGTGTTACCGCGCCCCGCCCACTCTGTTTCGCATGCCGGACACGAGGAGGCCTCTTCCTTTGAACATTGGCTCAAAGCGCTCGGAAGCTGAGTACAGGATCGGGAATGGTTGAAGTGGGGCGGGCTTAAAACAGGGCGGGGAAGATCAGTCGCCTCATGGACCAGAATATTTTCGTGTCGCGTTCACCGCGCCATCAATTATAGCCGATCCCCGATTTATCAACCGACTGTTCATCGATGTCGCCGCGCATCACAGCGGAGCATACATTGCAACTACGCAGCATAAGACACTTGTTGAGACCGCGAGTCGTATGTTTGCCAAGTCAAGAAACAAAGAGATAGAGCGGTTCTGCGGTTCCTTGAAATGACGAACCGCTCTAGCCCGGATTATCTCACCAGCAAAGGGCTGCGTAGGCTGGCGGCGATCCCGGACAGCAATTAGCCGGTCGGGAACGAAGAGCGCCGCGCCGAGCAAGATATGTACGCCGGGATAAGTATTAGGATGCAAAGCTAACGACAGATCGGCTTCGTGCGTAGATGCTTGCAATGCTTGGCGGGGGCTCGGCGGCTTGGCGGGGGCTCGGCACAGGTGGCAGGCATCATGTTGGGGAGATGTCGTGCTGCCTGTGCCGATAGCCGCCGCTGCGCGGTCAAAGGTGGCGTCATTGAGTAAGCGTGCCAAGGTCGTTGGCGGCCGGCTGGAGTTTCTTCCGCCGCAGATCCCGACTCGGGTCGAGCGGCCGCCTGAAGGTGAGGGCTGGGTCCACGAGGCCAATCTCGACGGCTATCGAACCCAGATCATCATCGATAATGCCGGTGTGCGTCTTTACAGCAAGAACGGCCGCGACTGGACCACGAAATACTGGCCCATCGCACTAGCCGTCGATCTGCCATGCCGGACTGCCATTCTCGACGGCGAAGTCATTGTTCCCGGCGAGCAGGGCGCTTTCGATTGCCCTGCGCTGGAAGCGGCGATCTGGAACGAGCCGAACCGGCTGGTGTTCGTCGCGTTCGATATCCTCCATCTCGACGGCCACGATCTAGGCTCCTTGCCGCTGCTGCAGCGCAAGCAGGCGCTGTGGCAACTGGTTGAGCCTGGCCTCGGCAAGATCCAATACAGTGAGCATTTCGAGGGCAGCGCGCTGGCGCTCTTCCGCACCGTCGAGAAGATCGGGCTCAATGGAATTATCTCGAAGCGCGCCGACAGCCGCTACAGGAGCGGACTGTCGAGCACATGGCTGAAGGCCAAAAAATTCGAAGAAGCCGACTCCCCAATTGGGGGTCGTTTATGAGCCAGGCACGGCTCCAATGCCCTGATCACTGCTCACGGGCGTCCTCACCGATTTGAGGCCTACGCGGCCGGACGCGACCCGCAGACTAATCTGGCGGAACAAATCATGATCATTCTCATTGTGGTGATCATCAAGGGAGATTGATCATGGGTGACCGGCACAACCCAAAAATCGAGGCACCGGCAAATGTCGAAAAGGACCCGGAAGATTGGATCAGCGGAGATGATCCCATGACCCCCGCACAAGCCTCCTATTTGAAAACTTTGGCGGAACAGGCCGACGACCCTGACGCCTATGCTGACGGCCTCAGCAAGGTGGAAGCCTCTAAACGCATCGATGCACTCCGGGAGAAGTTAGGCCTGTAGTGCCCGCTCGTGGCTGTTGGCCTCCGGCGACGGGGGCCGTTCCATCGAACCAGATAGCGGCTCTGTCCAGTTTGTTACCGTGGTCTGACGCCGGGAATGAGTTGCATTGCGTTCTGCAACCGCTCGCTGGATAGTCTTGGCGATGTTGCAGACCTTGATGACTCATTGGCCCCAGGTCCTCGCGATCATCCCGGTGGTGATGGCGGCCATCGGCATCGTCCACGCCATAATGACGAAGGAAGACGTCCGCGCCGCCACAGGTTGGGTCGGCGTGATGTTCCTGTCGCCATTCCTCGGCGCGATCATCTACGCCGTTGCCGGCATAAACCGCATCCGTCGTGCAACGATCAGCGCCATGCGGCCCCTTTCCAGTGAGGCGGATTCCGCAAAACATGAGCGCAACGTTGCCGCCGAGGAACTGATTGCGGAGCGGTACGGCCAACGCTTCACCGGCCTGAAGACATTGGGCGACAGGGTGGCCCGGCGTGCCCTGACCTCGGGAAACGCGATTGCGATATTGGAGACAGGTGACGAGGCCTATACCGCAATGTGCCGAGCGATTGATGGCGCTCAACGCACTATCCTTCTCGAGACCTACATCTTCGACAATGACGATGTCGGGCGGCTTTTCGTGGAATCTCTCGCCGGAGCCGTCCAGCGGGGTGTCAGCGTTCGCGTGCTGATCGATGCAGTCGGGGCGCGTTACTCCGTCCCCAGCATTCTAGGGCGCCTGCGACAGGCAGGAATCCCAGCAGACCTCTTCAACGGCAACATTGTCATGGGCCTGCGTCTTCCCTACGCCAACCTCAGAACGCACCGGAAGATCCTGGTCGTCGATGGCACGATTGCGTTCACCGGAGGGATGAACATCCGAAAGGGATTCTCAGCCGAGTTCGCCGGCTCCTCCAGCGCGAGGGACACGCATTTTCAGGTCACCGGGCCGGTCGTAGCGGACCTTTTTTCGGTTGCCGCCGAAGATTGGCGCTTCGTGAGCGGCGAGTTCCTGAAAGGCGACACCTGGCAAGTGGCCACGCTTCCCGCGGCTCCCGGTCAACCAATGCTGGCGCGGGCGGTTGCATCCGGGCCGGATGCCAGCATCGAAACGAACCACAACTTGCTGATCGGGGCGTTTTCCGTCGCCCGCAAATCGATCCGCATCATGTCGCCCTATTTCCTGCCGGATCGGGAACTGATCAGCGCGCTGACGACCGCAGCCAGGCGAGGCGTCGAGATCGACATCGTGGTACCGGCGATGAACAATCTTTTCCTTATTGACCGGGCGATGACGGCGCAATTCGATCAGGTCCTGAAGCACTATTGCCGCGTATGGCGCACGCAGGGCTCGTTCGATCATTCGAAGCTGCTGTCGGTCGATGGAGTTTGGGCTTTTATAGGATCCTCCAATCTTGATGCCCGGTCCCTGCGGCTGAATTTTGAGATTGATGTAGAGGTTCTTGATGCAGGCTTTGCCGCGGAGATTGAAGCGCGGATCGGATCGGCAATCGCCTCCGCCGCGTCTGTAACGATCGAAACCTTGAGAGCCCGGCCATTCATCGTCCGCCTGTTCGACCGAGTGTTGTGGCTGGGATCGCCCTACCTTTAGAGGCTTTCTCGTTCTGCCCGGGGCAATTCGGGCGACGCAGCCATCGCTCCTTTCGAGCGCCGCATCTCGTCAGGGCAGGAAGCAGCGATTGCAGATCCTGTTTGAGTGAGACAAAGCTAAGTCTTGAAGGTGGTGAGGACGAGCAGCAGACTCATGCAAAGAACTGGACATAGCTTTCCTGCAAGTGTGCTCAAATCCATTCGCGACAGAAAAAAGCAGAAGGCGAACGCTGCGCCGTCCGAAGGGACACGCCCCGCGGGGACTCTGGTCGCATCTTACAATGTTCACAAATGCGTGGGCGTCGACAGAAAGTTCGATCCCGAACGAATCGGTCGCGTCATCCGGGAAATCGGCCCGGATGTCATTGCGTTGCAGGAAGCGGACAATCGCTTTGGAGATCGTGCCGGCCTTCTGGATCTGCTGCGTCTCGAATTGGAAACAGGCCTGGTGCCGGTGCCGGTGTCCGGAAACGGCAAAGGACACGGCTGGCACGGCAACGTTCTGCTTTTCAAACGGGGCATCGTTCGCAATGTCCATCAGATAAAGCTCCCGGGGTTGGAGCCGCGCGGAGCCCTGGTTGCCGAAATCGATCTGGACGAGAAACGAACTCTGCGCATTATCGCAGCCCATCTCGGCTTGCTGCGCCGATCGCGCTCCGAACAGGCCCGTGTCGTGCTCGAAATCATGAACAGACCGGACGAAAAACCAACACTGCTGCTCGGCGATTTGAACGAATGGCGACTCGGAAACCGTTCCGCGCTGAATACGCTGCACACGACTTTCGGTCCCGCGCCACCGGCGGTCCCCACCTTTCCATCGAGTCTGCCGCTGCTGTCGCTCGACCGGATCATGGCAAATCGACACGGAATGATCTCATCCGTCGAAGCCCATGACACGCCGCTTTCGCGGGTCGCCTCCGATCATCTACCGCTTATAGGATTCGTTCGCCTGTGATGGTGCTGCCCAGCCCCATGGATGGCGATCGGTTCAAAGGGAAGCTCTAGCCGGACTGGCGGAGCGGGGCGGCCCAGCGGCTTTGGTTGCGGAGGAGGTCGCTGGGCCTGGCGAGCCTTCGGGGGCGTGCTCCACTTGGCTGATGAATATGTGCTGCAGATCGACAAAGCTCGACATCCAGGCGCTGATTGACAGGCTCGGCCGTGACCACGGCTCGATGCATGACGACTTGGTCGGGCTATTTGTTTGCTCAAATTGCAAGGCTGCCGGCCGTGACCGCCGGCAGGTTGAGAGTGTCCTCGGTTGCGGGTTCCAGCGGCACGCCGTCAATTCGCACGGGGCGGGCGGTTTGCTCCAGTCCGGAAATTCCGATTTGGAGGCCGCCATTGCACAGCTGCCCTGCGACATGCGAGTTTGTCAACCAAATGGCTCATCATGGGAGTCTCGTCATGTCCATTCGCCGGATTGCGTTGACCTCGGCAGCGGTCACGCTTGCCTTCACAACCCTCGCCCAGGCCAGGCCGGACACCCGCGCCATGACCTGCCAACAGACGCAGGCGCTAATCCAGAGCCATGGCTCGGCGGTGCTGACCACCGGCCCGAACACCTATGCCCTCTACGTCCGCCGGTACAGCAATGCGTGCGACTGGTCGGAAATCCCAGCGGTAGGGTTTGTGCCGACGCTCGATGGCCAGTGCTTGGTTCATCGATGCAGAGAGCCGCTCTACACTCCTCCCGGCTGACGGTGACGAGCATAGCTATTCTGCTGCGCCTTTCGGCAGGTAGCCCTTTTCCCGCAGATACGTGGTCAGGATCTTCTCGACCATCGATGACAGCATGTACTCGTGTCGGCCTCGCCTTGGCAAAGCCGATCATCACGAAACCAATGGAGCTCCATCCAGTGCGAACCGCAACGATGGTCATTGCCAATCCCGCAACGACGCAAAGCATCACGGCTACTTGGAGCAGCCAACTCCCAAAGAACTCAGGAGTCATGTTCCCCCCACCGCGGGTAAGCAAATGATCCCCCCAAGCCGTACTCAGCATCGCGCGGCAGGGCAGAGCGTCAAGCCTGATCGCGTAAGCTACCCCACTTAGATAAATCAACGGCAGATGGCGGAGGGAGTGGGATTCGAACCCACGGTGGGCTTGCACCCACGCCGGTTTTCAAGACCGGTGCCTTAAACCGCTCGGCCATCCCTCCAAATAGTTGATTTTAAAGTGCCTTCCGGCCCTCTGCGGTTTGCTCAAAAGGCCGTTTGCTACGCACTTTGCAACTATATGGTCTTTCGACTTGCGCTTATAGCCACCTGCAACGCCGCGTCAACTTGCTCTGCCGCGTCAGCCTGCATGCCGGGCATGACATGGGAATACAGATCCAAGGTAATCCCGATTGTCGAGTGGCCCGAGCGTTCGCTGGCGACCTTTGGATGAACGCCGGACGATAGCATCTGTGTGGCGTGGGTGTGCCGAAGGTCATGAAAGCGGATGCGGGGCAGGGCCGTCCTGCCCAAGACGCGCACCCACTCATGCGTAAGCGACCTTGGCTGCAATGGCGAGCCGTCGACCTGGGCAACTACGAAGCTGTCACCGTCCGGCCGCAGCCCTAACCGGAGTTGTTCCTCGGCTTGCCGAGCTCGATGCGCTTTAAGCTCTGCAGCGGTGCTGGCTGAAAGTGCCACTGTTCGCGCTCTGCCAGACTTTGGTTCTTTGTAGCGCACTCCGTCATTCGTCTGCTCTGCGCTTTCTTCGATAGAAATCTGTCGGCGGTTGTCCCCGAGTTCCAAGTGGTGCCAGCGCAACGCCAGAATCTCGCCGCGTCGCAATCCGCACGTCACAGCGAGCAGAACCGGGATGAACATGCGCGTCGGTCGGAGCGTTTCAAGCAAGATGGCGGTCTGGCTCACGTCGTAGGCAAGCATTTTCTTCCGCTCGACCTTCGGCGGTGTCGTCGCCCGCGCCGGATTGCGCACCAGCCTTTCCCATGTCACCGCCTGGCCCAACGCGCCTCATAAAGATCGACGGCAGCAGCGTCACGATCGATCATATGGCGGCCCAGAAAGCCTTCGGATCGTCGGACGAAGATTTCATCAATGGCTTCCTGCGCCAGCTGGTGAATGTCGGCAGCCACGGCAAAACGGCAGACGATCAGGGCACGGCCTTTGTCGCCTCGATCGTGAAAGGCATTAAACCGCAGGATCAGATCGAAGCTATGCTGGCATCGCAGATGGCCGCGGTGCATATGGCGACAATGACCTTCGCCCGCCGCCTTGCTCATTGCGAAACTATCCCGCAGCAAGACAGCGCCGAACGTGCGTTCAACAAGCTCACCAGGACATTCGCGACCAAGGTGGAAGCCCTAAAGAAATACCGCACCGGCGGCCAGCAGCACGTCACGGTGAAGCACGTCACGGTGAATGATGGCGGCCAAGCTATTGTCGGCAACGTCTCGCATGGGGGGCAGGGTGACCGAAAAAAATAACGTCAACCTCATGAACCCAGCGCCTCGGTGTCATGCTCGGTCGAAGCGGACGGGTTGCCAGTGTCGATCGCCAGCGGTGAGGGGCAGCGCAGTCTGTCGCATGCACGGTGCGGGCGGTGGCGCACCTGAAGGCAAGAGGAACGGCAACTATCGCAACGGAGGCAGGACGAATCGCACCATGGCAGCCTTGGCGGTTGTCCAGGCAATGGCGCGGCTATGTCGGCAGACGATCGATGATCTATCGGATTAACTAGGGACTAGTCGCCCATGCTGCTCGCCGCGGCCTTCATTCTGGCGTTGTGCCTGCGTCCTTAGCTTGCGGCCTTGATCGAATGTAGCCTCAATTCATCCACCCGCGCAGAGTTTCCAGCGTTCGCGTTAGCCACCCGTGTTCGGCTTGCGCTTCCGGCGGCGCACCTGAGGGCAAGCGTAACGGCAACTATCGCCACGGCGGGCAGACAAAGGAAATCATGGCATCTTTGGCCAACGTCCGAGCAATGGCGTGGCTCTGCCGACAGACGCTAGACGACATCGGTTGAGGCTCTGGGGGCCGGGGGGGCATCGACAACCCTGGGCCATCTGAGCGTGCGTACCGGTCGGGTCGTCTCTCTTCCATAAACGCCACGAAAAAAGTTTTAGGACGGTTCGACGGCACGCGTGGGCAATAGATTCGGCTGTTGCTAGGGGTAGGAATCTGACGCTTGGTACCCGATACGGATTACCTGTTCCGACCCACTGCAGTCATCCAGGCTTGCTCGCCCTGCGGCGGCAAGTCGGCCCATTGCGGCCATTCACCTTTACGGATTGAATCTCGCGAGGGGGGAAGCCGCCTCCCGGATGACATTCGCTTGGGCGCTTCATCACTGAATCAGGTGTTAGGGGTGGGTGTTTAACCGACGCAGGATATCGTCGGCCAACAGGGCTGCTTCCTCCGCGATGGCCAATATTGTGCCCGACCGTCGCGAGATCGCGAAAGGCAGGCCGGCAAAATACACACCACGGACGCTCCACAACCCGTTTTCGTACGATGGCTGACCTTGCGCATCGAGCACATTGGGAACGCGCACCCACTCGAAATCCCCTTTGAACCCGGTGCACCAGATCACGGTTGTGATTCCCCGTGCGGCGAGATCAATCGATCGGATAGGCGGATTCGGCAGCACCGCGGCAATCACCTCTGCCGGGTCTTGCTCGGCCGGAGGGGCGTCGATCCCGTTGCGCGCGATGTACTCGTCGACCAAGCTTCGAATCCTGGCGGAGCCCTCGTCCGCATGGCGAACATGCTCTTCCGCATCGTCGCTGAACGAGAGGCAGCCGTCGTCGACGCCCGTGAGACGACCCAGCAAGACAACGCCTTGCGCGCTGAGGGATTGCAGGCTGATCGTCTGGAGCGCGCCTTGCAGCGGCCTTCCAGGGATGGGTCCCTGTTCAAGTATTTCGCTTCGCGTCACATCTATCAGCCCGGTAAGGACCATCCAGACACTGATGTGACGACCTCGGTACGTCCGGGGCAGCCGGCCGACCCGGCCGGTTGCAAGAAACACAGTTCGCCCCGCCAGGACCAGGTCCTCGGCGAGCTGGCCGCCCGACTGGGCGCTGCCGACCACCAACACGGCTCCACTGTCGAGATCAGATGCGTTGCGATAGGCCGATGCGTCAATCTGGTGGATATCGGGCGGCAACAAAGCCGAGAAGGGCGGGCGCGTCGGGCAATTCTGGTTACTGCTGGCGATCACCACATTCCTCGTCCACAGCGGGCCGCGCGGAATGGTCAGCCGGTACAAGCCACCGCTCGCAACAAGGTCGGTCACCGGCGTACCCGTTTCCACCGGCAGGCCATGCCGGCCGGCATAGTCCTCCAACAGCGCGACGAACTTGCCGCTTGTCATCGCACCGTCGGGATCGGAGCCGCTATAGGTATCCCCGGGCATGACTGTTTGGATGTTGGGTATATTTAGACGAAAGGAGTCCCAGCGTTGCGTCCGCCAGGTCTCACCAATACGACCTCGTTCCAATACTTTGTGACGCAAACCGCGCTGCATCAGCGCATGACTGACGCCTAACCCCGCCCAGCCAGCACCGATGACCACGGCATCAAGAATGTCCGTTTCGCTCGTCATTGCGTCCCCCGCTGATGAGGTCACCCTATGCTGCTTTGTGAATTCGGCAAATAGCCCGCGTGCTGACACGGCTTGGTCTCGCGCGTGACAAAATCGAGCACGGCAACACTCGGCGGAGCGATGACCAACGTGTCCCGCCTCAGCCGCGCCTCTCCGGGCGTCTGTCTACTGAACGTCCGCTGTTGGCCCCTTTCTTCACGTTCGGATCGACGGCGGCAACGTGAACTTTCCACCCTGAGCGGCCCTACGGCTTCGGTACCAAGTGTCAGATTTTGACCACTAGCACGTGGTTTCCTTCTAGGGTTACATTCGCAATCCTGGTTTTACCCATTGCACATCTTTTCGTCTCAGTTCCCGCAGGGGCGGCTCGGTCGCGTGTCGCTTCTCCAGAGTCTTCCATAAGGCATCCCGAGCCTTTCCGGCCAAGGTCACCATGGCCTGGTGCATCCGTCCGCCATCCTCGGCCGCGACAAGCAGGCGGAAAATGGCAAAAGGCGCCTATTGTAAGCTTTCTAAACAGACGTATAGTGTCCTTACATGACAGGAAGGGACACAGGGTAATGAAACGGGCCGTCGCTTACATCCGCGTTTCGACAGCACAGCAGGGCAAGTCGGGTCTTGGCCTCGAAGCGCAGCGGGTTGCGATTGCGAAGTTTGCTGAGGCCGAAGACTTAGAGCTGATCGCCGAATTTCAGGAAGTCGAGACGGGCAAAGGCGCGGATGCTTTGAATAAGCGCCCCCAACTCGCAGCTGCCTTGTCTGATGCCAAGCGCAACAATTGCGCGGTTGTCGTCGCCAAGCTCGATCGGCTGTCCCGTGATGTGGCCTTTATTTCGGCTCTTATGGCGAAGCGGACGCCGTTCATTGTCGCAGAGTTGGGCGTGGACGTATCGCCTTTCATGCTGCACATCTATGCAGCCGTTGCGGAACAGGAACGCGCAATGATTTCACAGCGCACGAAAGACGCGCTCGCAGCCGTCAAGGCCCGTGGCGTAAAGCTCGGCAATCCGCAGATCCGCAAGGCTCAGGAAGCCGCTGCAGAGCGCCGTACGGCCATTGCCGACGGCTTCGCATCCAACGTCCTGCCCATTATCAGAGAAATTCAAGCAACGGGCGCATCCATGCGGAAAACGGCCGCCGCCCTCAATGCGCGGGGTATCCCGACGGCTCGCGGTGGCACATGGGCGGCAACTCAGATCAGCGATATTTTAAAGCGCAACGTGGTCTGAAGGCGCAAGCCAGGTCCATGCCGAAGCGCAGGGAAAAGCTATCGGACAGGAGCGAATTTACTGGGAGCGCATCGAGCGGCTCGAAGCACAGCGCGATGGCCGAGTTGCCTAGTTATGCGTTCAACATACGTCGGGTGCGAAACGCGTCCCAGCCCTAGCGGCGCGGCAGATCTTACCGCCGCGCCGGGGTTTTTTGCTTAAACTGTGATACCGTCGTCATATCGCTCCGTCCCGGCGCTGCGCCGCGTGCGGTCGGAACAAATGAGATCGAAGCCGGTTAACAATCGAAGGGACCGCAAACGAAGCGGTATGATGATGATTGATATTTTTAGCTTCGAATTGGCCACTGCCAGGCTGCGCGTAAAACGAGCCGAGCGCTCGCTTAAACATGCGAAGTTGGCGGACGATGGCTGCGTCGCCGTCAATCTCGCGTTGTGCGACCGCATACGGTCCGAGCAAAGGCGCGTGAGCGAGGCGAGGGAACGCATGACGAAGATCGATGCCAACAGCCCCGCCAGCAATCATATGTGAGTGTTTTGCCTCACCTGAAATTGCCCCGGCTACTTTGCCCCGCAACACCCTAAAGGGGTGGTGGTGAGGCAGTGCAGTTGCCACGGGCGCCACACCTTGCCACAGCCGCAGGTGAGGCAGTGGGGCAGATGCCGGCGAAGAAGAGGCCTTCGTCTTCATGCCGGCTCACCGCAGACATAAAATGCGAGCGGGTTCCGCTTGCTGTCGAGGCGTTCCTCAGTGCCACCCGGTTCCTGCCATGTCCGAAGAATGCACTTGATATTCGCTCTGGCAGCCTTCTGAAGTCCCGTGCGTTCGCTCGACTTCCTGCCAGCACTCCGACATCAGGGAACGATATTGCCCACCATGTGTTAGAAACTCATGGACACCATGGAACCCCACGGACGCGGGACGGCGGCCGATACTGCAGAGCAGCGCATCAAACGGGCCGAGCTCGCGCTCGCACGCACAGAAGAAATGATCGCCGAGAATATCGCGCTGTGCAGCAGGATACGAACGCAACGGAGTCTGGTCGAGGCCAAGGAACGCATGACGAAAATCGATCCCACCAGCCCCGCCGGCAATACGTGAGTGTTTTGCCTCACCTGATATTGCCTAGGCTGCAGAAGGATTCCCCGCGCGCAGGCATCCACCAGTTAACTGGGCATTCCTTCATGAAATCAAGTGTTTAGGGCTTTCCGATGGCTCGGCATGCTTCGACGCTACCGCTTTTTTAGCGTCAGTCTCGGGGGTCTAAAATAGAGCGAATTAGACGGGGGGAGTAAAATTCGAAAGCGCTGCATTCTCAATCGGTTGCCGGCTAGGCACGGGGCGCCGCGCCTAAAGTAGGGGGAAATAGATGATTTTTGTCGGGCCCTAAAAGACCAAGCTGCCGCTTTTCTGCGCAATACGCGCGGAATTTTCGGAGGCAGTCATAACCGGAAAGGAAAACACCACCTCTCGGCTTGCTCGCCGCGAACAGGCCGCAATCAGGAAGCGGTATGGGAGGCACTGCCGACCTAGCGCGCATGAAAACATGGCGGCTTTCGCATTCAGGTTGGCGAGAGAGGAAACGGGCAAGCTTCAGGCGTCCTACCGACCTGGCGAGGCAAGTCGATCTGGCCTGATGGGTCTGTCGGAATTCAGGGCGGCATTTTGATATTTTAAAGCGTAGCGTGGTCTGAAGGCGCAAGCCGGGTTCATGCGGAGAACATGGGGGAGGGCTTGCCGCGCGTGATCGGCACAGGACCAGTTGACTCTCGCAATATCTGGGCGCGCTAATATGCCGAACCAACAGTGTGGAGGATGCTATGCCTAGATGTTCGCTTGAAAAGAGCCTGCTGACAGGAATCGCATTGGCGGCAGTGCTTAGCGTTCCGTGGAGTGCGACAGCCTCGGCTGAGGAGAGCGGCCACTGGAAAGGCAAAGCGGTGCTGGTCATTACGAGCGCTCCAACCGTCAAGGTGGCCGACACCGCGGATCACACGGTCTCGCTCACGCAGTTCGACGGAGTCGTCTTCAGCGAGGGCGAGAAGCCATTTCTCGACAACGCCCGCTATCAGGCCGTGGACCTCTTCGACTCTGGCGGCATGGTCAGTGGCGGTTATAAGACGTTCACCGACGGAAACGGCGCGAAGGTTATCGGCAAATATACGGTGACCGGTGGCGCGCAACCGACCTTCAACGGCGAGTGGACATTCATCGGAGGGACGGACAGGTACAAAGGAATAACCGGCAACGGCACGTTCGTGATAACCTTTACGTCCGATACGACCGCCTGGGACATGCTCGAGGGAGAATACAGGATTCCGTAAGGTTTCGAGTGCGTCTTCCAGCGGCAGATTGTACTGGTCGGGGCTCACTTCTCGGTTTCGCGCCGAACTTCTCGCGCCGCAGATCGCCGAGATGCTCTCCAGCCGGCGCCGCGCTTCCTCCGACTGCGCCAGCGCCGCCTGGTGCTTGGCCAAGGCGGCCTGCGTCTGCGCCAGAAGCGACTTCAGACGCGCGTTTTCCTGCTGGAGGGCGGCGACATTAATGCGCCGTTTCAATCACATGGGCGTCGGCCCCGCCATCCGGAAGAAGGCCCGAGCGCGTAACCTGATCGAGCGCTTCTTCAACAAGACCAAAGAGTTCCGTCGCATCGCAACCCGATACGACAAGCTGGCAGAAAACTACCTCGCTGCCCTCAAACTCGTCGCAATCCGCATCTGGCTACGCGCTTATGGGTCTACGTCCTAGATTTCTAAGTGGCTGAATCCGGGCTCGCATGGAACGCCGCGTCCAGAAAACGGGGGAGATAGCAAGGCGAACCAGCCTGAGGGCCGCCCAGGCGTTGCGGATGTTCTCTTGGGCTTCCATGCTTCCTCGCTGAGATGGACTGTCTCAGCGTCAAACCGTGAAGGCGAGAGCCCTGTTCCATCAAAGTTTAACAACTGGGAAAGCGCACTGGAAAGCAAGTGCGGTAACAGTTGATTCAACCGTTGCTGGTAATTCTAGAGGAGTGTGGAAGCGGCTCCGACAGTGAGGCGGGGGAGCTGGATTGCCGGAGCCGCCTGCGCAATCCCGGGTTGGGGTTTGACTGCGCCGTCCTATTCTGGGACAGCGCGGTCAACGATTCGTTAAAATTGGAACTAATTAAGCGCATGCTAATTGAAATCGCGGTTTTGCGAGTCAATGCATGCATTTGAAGTTTCTCCCGCCAATGATGCCTACCTTGGTCGCCAAGCCGCCCCAAGGCGATGACTGGATGCATGAAGCCAAATTCGACGGCTACCGTTCCCAGATCATTATCGACGCCGGCGGTGTGCGGATCTTCACCCGCCGCGGACTCGACTGGACGTCCCAATACCGTGGTCACGGCCGAGCCTGTCAATCAGCGCCTGGATGTCGAGTTTCGCCGAGTTGCAGCACATCGGGTGCGCACAATTGACATAGATGGTTTCGCGGGTGGCCAGAGTGTCGGCGAGGGTCTTTCGAGGCATGGCGATTCTCCGTTGAAGGGCTCGCCGCAACGGGAGGATTATATTCCTGAATGCTTATCCCTTGCCACTGGTCGCTAACTCTCATCCCAAAAATCCTGCAGCGAGGCGTGCCGAAGGTCTTCCTCCCCACGTAGGTGCTTGATGCGGACCTTTATGCCTGGCTTGACCCTGCGTTGCCGGCCGCTTTGGCATGTCCTTGGGTGGTGGCCCGGCGTATTCCTGCACACGTCTCCAAAGCCGCTCCCGCATCTCACGATTGACGGTGACAAACGCGCTGCCGACATATTTCCGGGTGCCTGGCTCAGCCATTAGAGCAAACGCCGGCTTGCCCCTCTCGCGTTCGACTCCCAGAAGTTCAAACTCGCTTTCGGTGAAGGCTTTTGTCTTCAGCCAATTGGTAGTCGGGCCGCTGCGATATTTGCTGTCTCGACGCTTCGATACCATCCCTTCCAGGCCGGCCGCGTCGATCAGATGATCGATCGCATTAGCCTCGCCTGGCATTGTCTCACTGAACTGGATGCGGCTGTCAGACCCTATAAGGCCGGCAAGGATTTCCCGCCGATCCTCAAGTACCATGTCGCGCAAGTCGTGGCCGTTGAGATGCAGCAGATCGAACGCGACGAAATAGAGGTCGTGCTGGCGCCTGGTGATTGCCTTGCGCAGCGCGGCAAAGTCCGAAAGGCCAGCCTCATTCAGAACGACGACTTCGCCGTCAATGATGGCGTTCTGTACGTTGAGAGCTTTGGCTGCCTCGACCAGATCGCGGCTCGATGCATGACGACTTGGTCGGGCTCTTTGTCTGCTCAAATTGCAAGGCTGCCGGCCGTGACCGCCGGCAGGTGTTCTTCACATGCATTCCTGACTACGAAGGCCAGCAGCGGGCGCGCAATCGCGACTGGAAGCCAACCTTCGAACGAAGGGGCTGAAAGTGGCCGGCGCCGCTTGGGGGCGTTGGGGTAGATTGCACGATGGAGACGTTTCTGAGCATCAATGCAGCCCGTCGCAGGATGATCTGCAGATCCGGGCGTGACAGATCGGCGATACAGTCGGCGGCGCTTTCAAGCTCTCAGATAGGCGGGTCATTTAGAGTCACCTAGTGGGCGTTCGCAGTTTCTCGGGCAAATCGGCACAAATCGGCCGGTGGTTGTCGACCCAGATTCTCGCGCCCGAGAGACCCAATCATTTCCAAGACTGCTGCATAAGCAGGGATGGTTGGATCTGCGATCATAACCAAAGATATAGCATCTTCTCCCGCGCTTCTGAGATCATTGGCGCTTCCGCGACACGGCCCGAGGAATTGCCACGCTGCAGCGATCTGTTTGGCCGTAAATGCGTCCGATCCCGAAAGACCCTGCGTTTGAGCGATCAAGTCAAGCGTGGAATTCCATTTGATGGCCTGTTCGGCATACGTGAGGGTACGAAATTCGGCGCTCGACTGGCTCGATAGAAAGCTAAGCGCGGAAGCCAAAAACAGGGTGACACGACGTCGTGGGAATATGACGGCATCTATCAGGCACCGGTCTTGAAATTCGCTGCCAGCCATCCCTGCCCATCCCGTCGCGTACCCGCAACGCCTTGTCTATCAAGCATTTGAAGACCCAGCAGCGCCGTTCGTGCCGCGTCGTCCTGTCCGATACCGTAGCGCCCGGACCTGCCGATAGTCGCAGGAAATCCTTGGGAGCGCGAGCCCAGAACAGCCGGTGAACGAGTTGCTACGCTTTTTGCAACGCAACGGTGCCTCAACTGCGCGATCCTACCGGTGGGTGGAGGAACTAGCATTGAAAAGTCCGCACTGGATCTTAAACCGCTCGGCCATCCCTCCATCGTGATTTTTCAACCACCTGGATGCTCGTCCTGATCGCAACGCGCACCCTGTGGGCACGCCTCGGAGATCGTTCGCGCTTCATTGCTCTAGTGCGCCCAACGAAGTCCTGTCAACCGGCTGTTGCCGGTTCCTGCCAGGGGCAGGGCGCGGGTGCTTGACGGCGGGCTTGAGCAGGACGAGCAGCGCTGCGCCGAAGCTCGAAACGCCGTGATTTCTCACAGCGATCGCCGGGACGGCTTGTGCCACAATCTCGCCCGGTTCCGACCATAATCGATTAATACGGTGATAAACAATTCCTGTGCACAAGGGATTGCGAATCAAGGTGTCGCTGGCATTGTCGGGTAGGTTTTGGCCTTGCCGACGTTCAAGTGGCGGCGCCTTTGTTGAGAGGGGACAATCGAAAAATGCCACGCACGACGCGCCCGCGTCTTCGTCGCGCTTCCGCTTTCGCGTTGTGTGCCCTGTCGGCTGCCTTGCTGGCGGCTTGCGCGGCGCCGCCACAGCCAAAGGCAATGGTTAACAAGAAGCCTCGCTCCAAGGAATATTTTGCCGAATCCGAATATGGCGTAAAAGCCAGCCCGCGCGTTAGCTTCAAGATGTCGGGCCTGCAGCGTGGCGGCGGACGCGATCAGCTCGGCAAGCCCTATCAAGTGCGCGGCAAGTGGTATTATCCGAAGGAAGACAAGCGCTACGCCAAGAAGGGTCTCGCCTCCTGGTATGGCGAAGCCTTCCACGGCAGGCTGACCGCCAACGGCGAAGTCTACGACATGACACATCTGACCGGCGCGCATCCGACAATGCCGCTGCCGAGCTATGCCCGCGTCACCAACCTGAAGACCGGCAGCTCGGTCGTCGTGCGCGTCAACGATCGCGGTCCTTACCATGACGGGCGCATCATCGATGTGTCGAAGCGCGCCGCCGAAATGCTCGACTATGCCAATATCGGCACGGCCAAGGTGAAGGTCGAATATGTCGGACGGGCGCCGCTTCACGGCAATGACGAACACTATCTGATGGCCTCTTACCATCCCGGCAACAGGGCGCCGGATCCGTCGGACGGCCTGCCCACCGGCGTCATGATCGCCATGAACGGACCATCGCCGAGCACGGCGTTGGCCGCAGCCGCTGCCTTTCCCGGTCAGTTGACGAATTCCGCATCGGCACAGCCTGTCGTGGCGGCGCAGACGCCGGCCGCTGGCAGCGTGACGCTGCCGGATTTCGGGCCGATCGTGCCGGAACGGCCGCAGATCAATCTGCCGCCGCAATCGCCGTTCGCCGTAGCGACGCTGTCTTACGCGACCGAACGCGTGCAGCGCGCCTCCGTTGTTTTTGCCGGGCTGGATGGCGCCGGCATGTCGCCCGCCGAAATCCTGCAATCGTGGAAGCGGCAAGGTCCTTCGGCCGCTTCGCCCACCGACTATATCGCGGCGGGCTCGTTCGAGGATGCCGCCGAGGCGCAGCAGGTGGCAACCCAGCTTTCCGGCTTTGGCAAGACCGAAATCCAGCGCTCCGAATTCGAGGGCAAGGATTGGTATTCAGTCAATCTCTATCCGGACGGCCATGGCAGCCTGGACGACATGCTGCAGGCGGCATGGTCGCATGGCGCGCCGGACGCGCTCGTGGTTCGGAATTGACCGGCAAAACCTGAAGTTTTGGCCAGTTGTCCATCGCGCGGTTGCTCGGCCGGGACAAAGCCTGATAGCCTAGAGCTTGCCCCAAAAGATGCCGGCTGACAGGTCGAACTTCTCATGAAATTTCGCTTCGCCGCGCCTCTCGCCGGGCTTCTGGGTTTTGGCATCCTGCTGCTTTCGCTGGCTCCGGCCGCGGCGCAGCTTTTCGAAACCAAGGCCGCGCAGGCCTTCATGATCGATGCCGAAACCGGAACGGTGCTGTTTTCCAAGGATGCCGACAGGCCGATTCAGCCTGCGTCGCTGGCCAAGCTGATGACAATGGAGGTGGTTTTCAACGCCATCAAATCGGGGCGCGTGACGCTCGACGATACATACGTGGTGAGTGAGAACGCATGGCGCACCGGCGGCGCGCCATCCGGGACGTCGACGATGTTTGCCCAGCTCAAGTCGACGATCCGGCTTCAAGACCTGATCCAGGGCGTGACGGTCCACGCAGCCAATGACGGCTGCATCATCATCGCCGAAGGTTTTGCCGGATCGGAGGCGAATTTCGCGACTGAGATGACCGAGCGCGCAAGGCAGATTGGCCTCGAGAAATCGACATTCGTCAATGCAACCGGCCTGCCGGCCGATGGTCAGCAGACGACGGTTCGAGAGCTTGCGCTCCTTGCCCTGCATATCTGGCGCGAGTACCCGGACCTCTATCACTACTACGGCCAGAAGGATTTCACCTGGAACAAAATCACCCAGAGGAACCGCAACCCGCTGCTGGCGATGGATATCGGCGCCGACGGCCTGGCGATGGGCAGGAGCGAGGCATCCGGCTTCGGCATCGTCGGCTCGGTCAGCCAAGGTGGCAGGCGGGTCATTGCGGCGATGAGCGGCCTGGCAAGCGACCGCGAGCGCGCCGAGGAAGCGCGAAAGCTGCTCGATTGGGGCCTTCGTTCCTTTGAGAAAACCGAGATTTTCGCCAAGGATGAGGTGGTCGGCGAGGCCCAGGTTTTCGGCGGTGCGAAATCCGGCGTGGCGCTGAAGGCAAAAGCGCCCGTGGTCATCTTCCTGCCGATCGCCAACCGCGACAAGCTGACCGCCAGGATCGTCTATGAGGGACCGGTTGCAGCCCCAGTGGAGGAGGGGCAACCGGTGGGTGCGCTGCGGGTCTGGATCGGTGACACGCTGAGCCAGGAGACGCCGCTGTTCGCCGCCGAGCCGGTTGGCGTCGGCTCGCTGCCGCAACGCGCGCTCGATGCCGCCAAGGAACTGGCGGTCGGCTGGCTGCGTTAGCAGCCGCGGCGTGGACCTTTTCTCAAGTCCGGACTATTACGGTCCCTCAGCATGGACAAAGGCTTTGGTGAGCGGATTTTTCATCACCTTCGAAGGCGGAGAAGGGGCAGGCAAGTCGACGCAGATCGAGCGCCTGGCCGGCAAGATGCGCGCCAAGCAATACGATGTCGTTGTCACGCGCGAGCCGGGCGGCTCGCCAGGCGCAGAGGCGGTCCGGCATGTCCTGCTTTCCGGCGCTGCCGAGCCATTCGGCCCCAGAATGGAGGCGCTGCTGTTCGCCGCCGCGCGTTCCGACCATGTCGAGCAAGTCATCCGGCCGGCGGTCGAGCGCGGCTCGGTCGTGCTTTGTGATCGCTTCATGGACTCCTCGCGCGTCTACCAGGGCGTCACCGGCGGCCTCGATCCAGCCTTCATGGACGCGCTGGAAAAGATCGCCATCAACGGCATGGTGCCCGACATGACGCTGATCTTTGATCTCGACCCGGCCGAAGGACTGCGGCGCGCCACCGCACGGCGCGGCACCGATGCCGGCGCCGACCGCTTCGAAAAGGAAACGCTTGATATCCATCAGCGCCGCCGCGAAGCGTTTCTGGCGATCGCCGCGGCAGAACCCGAGCGCTGCATCGTCGTCGACGCCTCCGCCGACCCCGACACGGTGGAGAATGTCGTCGCCGGCGCCGTGTTCGCGGCGCTGGAGACGATGACGCCGAGACACAGGAAGCAGGCGCCGGGATGATTTTCGAACGGATCGCACCAGAACAGCACGACACGCTTGACGGCGTACCGGAGCCATCCGAGACGCCGCGCCTGGTCGGACATGACCAGGCAGCGAACATGCTGGCATCAGCCTATCGCTCCGGGAAGCTGCCGCATGCGCTGATCTTTGTCGGGCCGGTCGGCATCGGCAAGGCGACGCTCGCCTTTCATCTGGCGCATCATCTGTTGAAGCATCCGGCGTTCGAACAGGCGCCGGAGGTGCTTGCCGTTCCCGATCCGGCGTCATCGCTGTTTCGCCAGATCGCCACCGGCGCGCATCCTTCGGTGCTGCATCTGACCCGCCCGCCGAACGACAAGACCAAGAGTTTCAAGACGGTCGTCACCGTCGACGAGATCCGCAAGGTCAGCCGTTTCCTGTCGCTGACCTCGCACGACGGCAGCTACCGGGTGGTGATCGTCGATCCGGCCGACGACATGAATACCAATGCGGCCAACGCCTTGCTGAAGAATCTTGAAGAACCACCTGCACGCACCTTGTTCATCCTCATCGTCCACGCGCCGGGCAGCCTGTTGCCGACGATCCGCTCACGCTGCCAGATGGTGCGGCTGACGCCGCTGGATGCCGAGAGCCTGATGACGGTTCTGGAGAGCGTCGAGCCACCGCCACCGGACGATCCCGCGGCGCGCGCGGCACTGGCCAAGCGGGCAGGGGGCAGCGCGCGCACCGCAATACTGTTGACGCAGTATGGCGGGCTGGAAATCGCCGAGACGCTCGACGCCCTGGCGACAGCGGCAAAGAGCGATGTTGCCGGCGCCTATCGCCTCGCGGAGGCGGTCGCCGGGCGCGACCGGGCGATCCAGTTCGAGATTTTCAATCGCCGGGCGCTCGACCTGCTCTCGACCGGCGCAAGCCAGGCCGCGCTGGCGGGCGATCTGGCGCGGGCCAAAACGCTGTCCGATACTTGGCACGAGGCTTTGAACGCTATATCTGAGACCGACACCTACAATCTCGACAGGAAGCAGCATGCCTTGACCATGATCGACCGCCTGAATTCTGCAATGCGAATGTGACGGCCCATCGGGATGGCAATCGCCGTTTCGATGCGATATCCACCGACATCTTTCATTCAGACATTCATGACGGTTAATTCATGTCACGCGACACCTTCTACATCACCACGGCGATTTCCTATCCCAATGGCAAGCCGCATATCGGCCATGCCTACGAGCTTATCGCCACCGACGCACTCGCCCGCTTTCAGCGGCTCGACGGCAAACAAGTCTTCTTCCTCACCGGCACCGACGAGCACGGCATCAAGATGCTGCAGACGGCGAAGAAGGAAGGTATTTTGCCGCGTGAACTGGCCGACCGCAATTCGGCCGACTTCCAGCGCATGGCCGTTGCGCTCAACGCCTCCAATGACGATTTCATCCGCACCACCGAAAAGCGGCACTACGCAGCCTCTCAGGCGATCTGGAAGGCGATGGCCGCCAATGGCGACATCTACAAGGGCGGTTATGCCGGCTGGTATTCGGTACGCGACGAAGCCTATTACGGTGAAGAAGAAACCGAGGTCCGCGCCGACGATCTCCGCTACGGGCCGCAGGGAACATCGGTCGAATGGGTTGAGGAAGAGAGCTATTTCTTCCGTCTGTCGGCCTATCAGGACAAGCTGCTGGCACTCTACGAAGACCAGCCCGACTTCGTCGGCCCGGCCGAACGGCGCAACGAGGTGGTCAGCTTCGTCAAGTCGGGCCTGAAGGATCTTTCGATTTCGCGGACCACGTTCGACTGGGGCGTTCCGGTGCCGGGCGACGAGAAGCATGTGATGTATGTCTGGGTCGACGCGCTGACCAACTACATCACCGCTGCCGGATATCCCGATGAAAATGCTGACAATTGGCGTTTCTGGCCTGCCGATGCACACATCATCGGCAAGGACATTGTGCGCTTCCACGCAGTCTATTGGCCGGCCTTCCTGATGTCGGCAGGACTCCCCTTGCCGAACCGTGTCTTCGGTCACGGCTTTCTGTTCAACCGCGGCGAGAAAATGTCGAAGTCGGTCGGCAATGTCGTCGATCCGTTCGCGATGATCGAGCATTACGGTCTCGACCAGGTGCGCTATTTCTTCATGCGCGAAGTGCCGTTCGGCCAGGACGGCAGCTACAGCCACGACGCCATCGTCAACCGCACCAATGCCGACCTCGCCAACGGCCTTGGCAATCTGGCGCAGCGCTCGCTGTCGATGATCGCCAAGAACTGCGGCGGCATGGTGCCGAAACGCAGCGAACTGGCGGAGGCCGACAGGGCAATCCTCGATCAGACTGTGGAGGCGCTTGCTGCTGCACGCAAGGCAATGGCGGAGCAGGCTATCCATCTGGCGCTGGCGGCGATCTTCGGCGTCGTGGCGGAGGCCGATCGCTACTTCGCCTCGCAGGAACCCTGGGCGCTCAGAAAGACCGATCTGGCGCGCATGGAAACGGTGCTGTGGACGACCGCGGAAGTCGTCCGACGCGTGGCGCTGCTGTGCCAGCCCTTCATTCCGGGATCGGCCGCCAAGCTGCTCGACCTGCTGGCCGTACCGGCGGACAGCCGCGATTTCGTGCATGTCCACGCGGACCATGCGCTGGTATCGGGGGTTACTCTGCCCGCGCCGGAGGGCGTGTTTCCGCGTTACGTCGAGCAACCGGACGCGAACATCTGATGTTGGTCGACAGTCACTGCCATCTCGACTTTCCGGATTTCGCAGAGGAGCGGGCGGCCATCGTCGCCCGCGCCTTGGCCGCTGGAATCGGTCGCATGGTGACGATCTCGACGCGTGTGAAGCGGTTCCAACAAGTGATTGAGATCGCTGAATCTTTCGACGAAGTCTATTGCTCTGTCGGCACCCATCCTCACAACGCCGCCGAGGAGCTGGACGTGACTGTCGAGGCGCTTGTCCGGCTGTCCGCTCATCGCAAAGTGGTGGCGATCGGCGAGGCCGGGCTCGACTATTTCTACGATCATGCGCCGCGCGATGCGCAGGCGCAGAGCTTTCGCACGCACATCGCCGCAGCGCGCGAGACGGGCCTGCCTCTGGTCATCCACGCGCGTGATGCCGACAGCGACATGGCTGATATCCTCAAGGAGGAAACAGGGAAGGGCGCCTTCCCGTTCATCCTGCACTGTTTTTCGTCAGGGCGCAGGCTGGCCGAAATCGGCGTGGCGCTCGGCGGCTATGTTTCCTTTTCCGGCATCGTGACTTTCAAGAATTCAGCCGAGCTGCGCGCCATCGCCGCCGATGTGCCACATGACCGCCTGCTGGTCGAAACCGACGCGCCGTACCTTGCGCCGGTACCGTTTCGCGGCAAGCGCAACGAGCCTGCCTATGTCGCGCATACGGCCAAGGTGCTGGCCGAAACGATCGGCGTCAGCGAGGCTGACATCGCCGCTGTCACCACGGACAATTTCTTCCGGCTGTTCAGCAAGATGCCGCGGCCGACCGCGCTGAGCGTTTGACGCATGAGCGACCGGCTGCGCCTCACCATTCTCGGCTGCGGCTCATCGCCGGGCACGCCGCGCATCACCGGCGACTGGGGCAATTGCGATCCGGCCAATCCGAGGAACCGGCGCATGCGCACCGCAGCGCTCATCGAGCGGATCGCGGCAAACGGCGACAGGACCACAGTCGTCATCGACACCGGGCCGGATTTCCGCGCGCAGATGCTGCTGGCTTCAGTCAGGCGCATCGATGCGGTCGTCTATACGCATCCGCATGCCGACCACATCCACGGCATCGACGATTTGCGCGGCTTCGTGCTCGAGCAGCGTCATCGGATCGATATCCACGCCGACCAGCCGACCATGCTGCGGTTACGGGAAGCGTTCGGCTATTGTTTCGAAACACCGTTAGGCAGTTCCTATCCGCCCATTGTCGAGCCCCATATCATCGACCATGCCAGGCCGGTGGTGATCGAAGGCGAGGGGGGTGCCCTCACCCTTGAGCCGCTGCCGCAGATCCATGGCGACATCATATCGCTTGGGTTTCGCATCGGCGGCCTCGCCTATTGCCCCGATGTCAGTGATTTCCCCGACGCCACCGCCGAACGGCTGCGCGATCTCGACGTGCTGGTCATCGATGCGCTGCAATACAGGCCGCATCCGAGCCATCTGTCGCTCGGCCAGGCACTCGGCTGGATCGAAAAACTGGCGCCGAAAAAGGCCGTACTGACGCATATGCATGTGCCGCTCGACTACGCTGCGGTGATTGCCGAGACGCCGGCCGACATCGACCCGGCCTATGACGGCATGACGATCGAAATCCCTTATGAATCTGCATGATAGGTTCGGTTCTTCATGGCTGGAAGCATTGATCGTGTGACCAGGGCAGCGGCCGATGCCGGCCTCGACATCGAAATCAGGCGCATGGGCGCCTCGACACGCACCGCCGAGGAAGCCGCCGCGCAATGCGGCTGCACAGTCGCCCAGATCGTCAAATCCCTGGTGTTCCAGGGAGAAACCAGCGGAAAGACGCTGGCAGTCTGAATCGAACGCGCCTGATACGCAGTCTCGAGGCTGAAGCGAGCGCCGCCCGGCGCACTCTATTCGGCGGCGATGGCGGTGGGCGGCTGCATGATTTCGGGCGCCGCCGGCGCGAACAACATCTTTACGACGTTGCGGAAGGCGAGGATCTGGCGTTCGAGGACACGCGGGTCGCCGAGCCCGCGCGACATGATGATGCCGCCATCGATCACACAGGAGAACATGATGGCGACGTCGTCGAGGTCCATGCCCTTGCGGGCAGGATAAACGGCCGCGATCTCGTTCAGCGCATCGCGAAACCGCCCGTTCCAGGAGCGGACGGCGGCGGCGGCGATGTCGCGAACGGTGCGGTCAAAGAGGCGCTCCTGATAGGTGAACGTCGCGATCAGGCAGCCGGGGTGGCCGTTCGGCAAGTCACCCATCAGCTCGGCAAGCAGCTTGAGCGTGATCAGGAACGACTGCAACGGATCATCGGACAATTGCCGGCCGCGGTGAAACACATCATCGAAGATGCGATCGTTCTCCTCGACGTAGCGCAGCATCAAGGCGCGGGCGAGTTCGTTCTTGTCCTTGAAATGATAGAAGAAGCCGCTCTTGGTGATGCCGGCTTCGGCGATCAC
The DNA here is from genome assembly GCF_055811575.1 of Mesorhizobium sp. WSM4815. Taxonomy (NCBI): domain Bacteria; kingdom Pseudomonadati; phylum Pseudomonadota; class Alphaproteobacteria; order Hyphomicrobiales; family Phyllobacteriaceae; genus Mesorhizobium; species Mesorhizobium sp. WSM4815. The sequence goes on from NZ_JBVVQS010000095.1 coordinate 147,530, forward strand.
CTCCTCGATGGACGTCGCGCCGAACCCCTTGGCGAGCACCGAGGCCTCGGCGATCTCCAGAATGCGTTCGCGCGTTTCCGCACCTTTGCGCATGGCCGAATGCCCTTAGATCTACTGTACCGGCGGTATGGTTTTCACACCCGCCACCATCGGCACCGATAGCAATATGACCGGCCCAGCGCGGCTATCCGCCTGTAATTGCTGCGGTTTCCACTTCGGTGGAGTACCGGACCACAAGCCTTCTACCGCACCGGCGGCACGTACTGCTAAAACCTGGCTATTGCGAACCGGCCGCCATCAGGGCGGCACGGTGTCATCTTACCACTGGAGACAAACATGGCCAAGTACCGCCAGAATCTGCCGCAACTCGCCAACAGAACATTCCTGAGCGATGGCGGCATGGAAACGACCCTCATCTTTCACGAAGGCCTCGACCTTCCGCACTTTGCTTCATTCACGCTGATGGCAACGGCTGAAGGCCGGCAGAAGCTGAGGGAATATTTTGTCCGTTATCTGACCATTGCGCGCAGAAACGGGACCGGCTTCATCCTCGACACGCCGACGTGGCGAGCCAACCCCGATTGGGGAACCTTGCTCGGCTACGGGCCGGAAGCGTTGCGGGCCGTCAACGAGGCCTCGATCGAGCTTCTTCTCGACCTGCGCAATGAGTTCGAGACCGCCGAAACGCCGTGCGTCATCAGCGGCGCGATCGGGCCGCGCGGCGACGGCTACAAAGCCGGCAAGATGGACGCCAGCGAGGCGGAAGCCTATCACGCGGCGCAGATCGAGAGTTTCGCGCGGACCGAGGCCGACATGGTTGCGGCCTATACGCTCACCAATTTCCACGAGGCAATCGGCGTGGCGCGGGCTGCCAAGGCGCATGCCATGCCGTGCATGATCTCGTTCACCGTGGAGACGGACGGCAAGCTGGTGACCGGCATGGCGCTCGGCGAGGCGATCGACAGGGTCGACGACGCGACAGACGGTGCGCCGGCCTACTATATGATCAACTGCGCCCATCCGACGCATTTCATGCAGGCGCTGAACAAGGGCGAGCGCTGGCTCGATCGCGTCTATGGCGTGAAGGCGAACGCTTCAACCAAAAGCCATGCCGAACTGGATGAATCGGAAACGCTCGACGCGGGCGACCCGGACGATCTCGGGCGGCGCTACAGCAGGCTGACAGCTTCGTTTCCGACGATGCGCATCCTGGGCGGCTGCTGCGGCACCGACCACCGGCACGTCGCGGCGATCTGCGAGGCCTGCGTGCCACAGGCGGCGTAGGAACTTGTGTGCGTCGCAGGAGGCGCAACGCCATCAACCGCAGTTCCGCTGGTTCCAAAGGAAACAAGGAACTGCGGTTGGGCCGAAAAGCAACGCAATCACAACGCACATCAGTTCCATAATCTCTCTTATGCGACTTTTTGATGGGTGGAATTCTCAGCGTGAACCGACGGAAAGCCTCTCTGATTTTTGCGTCGATCGGCTTAGCGTAGGATTTCGTCCCCTACAGCACCGAAATCCTCAAGACCATCAAAATGACCGCCTCCCTTTCTCGGCTTCCCCGATCGTCTCGCCAATGGCCAGACGCCCGTGCGGTGATCTTCGGAGCCGGTCACGGCAGCACCTATCCCGGCACGGCAAGCCGGTCTGCTGCATCGACGCCGGCGACATCCCGACCACCATGCATGCGGCGACTGAGGCCGAGCACAAGGCCCCCAGCCGAACAGGCCGGTGCCTTCCGCTCTGTCGGCAAAACCCGAAACTTCCGCCGAAGCGATCTTCGGGGTTACCGCAGCGGCCTTGCATCCGCGTTGATTGGTTGGGTCCCTCGCCCCGCAAGCGCCTGATGTATATGCATGAGGGCGCTCGACAGCACTGGCCGTGGGCATGCGATGTTGAGGCGAACATGGCAGCCACCGTTCGACACGAACATCTCACCGCCTTCCAGTACGACGCCTGCTTTTTCCAGGAAGAAGCGCGTCAGGTTGATCGGCCGTGGGAAATAGGCCGACAAGTCGACCCAGGCGAGATAGGTCGCATCGGGGATCTTGAAGCGGGCTTGTTGCAGATGTTGGCCAAGGAAGGCCGCAACCATCCGAAAGTTTTCGTCGAGATAGGTGCGTAGCGCGTCCAGCCACGCACCTCCATCGGTGTAAACCGCGACCGCCGCGGCAAGGCTGATCGGATTGACGAACGGATAGTGCCGCTCGCGCCACTGCGCGCGAAGCGACGGATCCGGGATGATGACGGTCGCGAGCATCAGTCCAGCGAGGTTGAACGTCTTGCTGACCGCCATACAGGTGACGATGTCCTTGCTGTCCGGAAACAGCTTCGCCAGCGGGAGGTGCCGTTTGCCCCGACGCAACAAATCGGCGTGAATTTCGTCCGACACCACACGAACGCCATTGGCGAAGCAGAATTCGCCCACACGGCGCAGTTCGTGCTCCGTCCAGGCGCGGCCGGTCGGATTGTGTGGGTGGCACAGGAAGAACAGCGTGACAGACGGGTCCTTCACCTTCGCCTCGAAATCGACGAAGTCGATTTCATAAAGCCCATCCTTCAAGACGAGCGCGGATGACACCAGTTCATGGCCGGTCTGAACGGCTGCGCGCTGGAAATAGCCATAGGCGGGCGTCAGGGTCAGAATTTTGTCCCCTGGCGCGCAAAGATACTCCGCAAGCGCATAGAGCGCGGGGATAACGCCCAGCGACACCTGCAAGGCCTCGCGTTCGAAGCGCCAGTCGTATCGCTCGACGCACCAGGCATGGAACGCGTCGTAGAGTTCGTCGCCCATGTTCATCGTGTACCCGAAGATCGGGTGCGCCAGCCGTTCCGTCATTGCATCGAGGGCAGCTTGCGGCGCGGCGAACTGCATGTCCGCGACCCACATCGAGATCAATTCAGATCGAGGGACTGGCAACTTCAAATCGGCGTCGCCGCCGAACAGATAGTTCTCGAAACCGTCCTCGGCCACGGCGTTGGTCGCGGTGCGTGGAATGATGCGGTCGAAGTCGAAGGTCATGGGTGCGCCAGTATCAACAGGACTGCGAGCGACGGCCCATTGCCGCCATCATGTTGGGAGGGCCGGCCGACATTGGACGGCCAATGACGACGCGATTGGCAAGGGTGGCGCCCGACAGGTCGCAGGAGGTGATAGCTTGCTCATGGTAGTTGCGGGCGCCCGGTGTCGACAGGAAGGTTGGCTTGGAGGGACCTAGGCCTCGACGATCTCCAGCTTCGAGACCATCCGGATCGCCTTTGAGAAGTTCGCCAGGTTGACCGATGTCCTGGTGACGACGGCGTGAAGTTCTTCCAGCCGGTCGCGCGGGGCGTCGGTCGTCAGGCGAACGACGTAGCTGACCTCGTCGTAGCCGGGGTTGACGCTCTCATCGAGCCCGAGGAAACCGCGAAGGTCGAGTTCGCCGTCGGTCTCGATCTCGAGGCTGTGTACGGTGATGCCCATCGCCGCGGCATTGACGACGTAACCGACGGTCAGGCAGGCATTAAGCGCCGCCATCAGCAGTTCCTGGGGGTTGGGCGCCGAATTCTGGCCGAGCAGTTCGGTCGGCTCGTCCGCGGCGATCTCGAAGTTGCGCTGATGCTCCAAACCGCCCAGCGAAAAGTGGCTGACGGTCGCGACGGAGCGGGTCTGGCCGGCCCACTTCGTCTTGACGTTGAACCGCGCGCTGCGCTTCGACGGGTCTTCGGCGACCCCCATGGCAAACTGTTGAAGGGCGGCAACATCGATGCCATTGGGGTCGATCCTATTGGGATTGTCAGTCATGTGAGATGTCCTTGTTTCTGGATGTGGAGTGATGGTGGAAGAGGATCGACCCCAGGCGGCGGGTAGCCGCCTTTTTAGGTCGCGAGATGTGGTCACCACGGACTTTGTCGTTGCCGCTCCAACCCGACTAGTTGGTTGGCTCTCAAGGGAAATGGATGCCGCCACGGTTCACCGAACCCCGGGGCCCGACCGCGTGGCCGTTCTCAGGTGCCTTCTATGATGAGGCGGATGATGCCGTCGTCGATGACATCGCCGTCTTTGGTTGCCCAGTCGATGAAGCTGGAACCCTCCAGCAAACTTAACAGCATGAAGGCCTTCTGCCTGGCGCCGCACCCGAGCGGAATTTCGCCGCGGCCTATTCCCTGCTCGATGATCCCGCTCAGCCACTTGAGCTGAATGTCGAAGAAGCGTTTGGTCATCTTTTGCAGCCCAGCCGGGAGCGCCGACATTTCCGCGGCCAGCGCACCACACAAGGGCAAAAACCCGCTCTCGGTGCTCTTCCGGAACATTGTAAAGAAGGCTTCGAGACGTGCGATGACGCCACCGTTCTCGGCCTCGATCCGATCGAAGTCACGCCGGACCCGATCAATATAGGCTTCGACGATGGCGGTCCCGAGATCCTCCTTGGCGGGGAAATGATGGTGGATGGTCGGCTTGCTGATGCCCACCGTTTTGGCCAGATCCGCATAACTGAAGGCCGCATACCCTCTGGTCCGTATCAGACCCTCCGCGGTCTTGATCAGTGCATCACGTGTTGCGATTGCCATGGTCTTTCCATCCGCCTCGCCTCTTGGCGCGCGCCGTTCCAATTGCTTCACATTACCGGTCGGCGCGCAGCCAGCCGATCGCTCGATCAAAGCTGCTCATAGACTTCGAGCGCGCGGAGACATAGGTCCCTCTCTTGCGTGGCGGCTTCCACCTTATGGAAGGCGCTCGTAACCGGCGGGTCGCATTTGCTAATCCGCCGACCCGCTTGACCAGCGCGCCCAGTCTTTCGTTCCAGGTGTCGGATTGTCCCGCCAGCATGAACTTTGACTCTCTAACATACCTACTAGTCGGTAGATAGAGGAGCGATCGCCATCTGTCAAGCTGGGAACGTCTGTTTGACAGCGATCTTGGCCTGTCGGCTCCGGACGGTCCTGGCCGAGGCCTATCTTATGCGACTTTCGGATGGGTAGATCCCGGCATCATGCCGGCGTGGCGCCGGGCGGCCTCACCTTGCGCAGGTGATCGACCTGATCGCAGGCCTCGGCAAACGGTGTCGTGTCTCTAAATCGCTTTGACAACCGGCCAGAGATACGACGTTGTCACAAAGCTGCATTCGGCGCTTCATACAGCTCGACCATGGTCAAACGCTGCCTCATCATCATCGACCTGCTGAATGAGTATCTCGACCTTTGGGACGCAGATAGGGCCGATCGACTGGTTCAGAACACCAACCGGTTGGTGGGCGCTTTCAGAAGTTTACAGCTCCCGGTTATCTGGGTGCGGCAGGAGTTCCGTTCGGATCTCAGTGACGCATTCCTTGAGATGCGCGACAAACGTATCGCCGTTACAATTCAGGGCACGAGAGGTGCCCAGCTTCACGCGGGGCTCGATTGGCAGCCAAGGGATGCGACGATCATTAAGAAGCGTTACAGCGCGTTCTTCAAGACCGGGCTTGACGAGCTACTGGCGGAAATGGGCATCGATGAACTGGTCTTATGCGGCGTGAATACGCACGCCTGCATCCGAATGGCTGCGGTAGACGCCTATCAACGAGATTTCCGGGTGGTCCTGGCCGAGGAATGCGTCGGCTCCTACGACGCAGAGCACGCGCGCGTCTCCCTGGATTACATGAACGGCAAGATAGCCAAAATAGTGACTGTTTCTGAGATCGTTAAAGCTCTCGGCGCAATCTAATGAACATCTGAAAGGCGCCGACTGCGGTCATCATCACGAGTACATCCGATAAAGCACAAGCGGGATCAGGCCCCATACAATTGCAATGACGGCGCGTTCCAACCATCGCATAAATTTCGACTTCGAACGATTGCCCGATATCAAGTTACCCAGCACGTCACCGAGAAATTGTAGCAAATCACCCATCGTATATCCGGCCCCAAGTCGTCATCGCCCTGCCGCTGTGAATGCACTGCATCATTTACTTTTAGGTTGATGACATGGCGGCTTAGGGCCGCACCCTGCCCTTCGCCTTGTCATTGCCAGACTTGCCGCGACACCACAGACTCGCGTGAAGGCCGATTTCCTGCTCAGACCGCGCTGCGCGCTTGCCGCTCCTTGTCAGAAGTCAATATCGCCAAAATCGCCGCCGCCATCGGAGCCGGCATCATCTGCCTGGTCGGAACCGCCCTCCTCTGCCTGTGGCGCCGCCGGCTCGGTTGCCTGCGCTTGGCTTGCGCCAAACATGCCGGCGATCGCGTTGCCGAGAAGCACGCCGCCGGCCACGCTCATCGCAGTTTGCGCGGCTCCGGCGAGGAAACCGCCGCCTGCGCTGCGCCGATCATCGCCCGAAAGCGGCTCCTGCAGCGCAGCGGCAGCGGTGCGCCCGACCCGCGGGACCGAACTCGAGCGCCTGGCGCCGCCGCTGCCAAAGAGGCCGCCAAGCAATCCGCCGCCGGCAGGCTGCTGTGCCTGTTGCTCCAGGTCTTCGATGCGGGCCTGTGCCGCGTTCAGCGCCTGTTCCTGCACAACGATCGTCTGCGCCATGTAGTATGGGGCGCCGGGCTGCCGGGCAATCTGATCGTTGATGAAGCGTTCCGCTTCGGCGTCGCGCGGCGGCGTCTGCCGCTCGACATTGGCAAGTTTCTCGAAAAGAGTGGCGATCGCCTGCTGGTCGTTCCTATCCATGGCAAGCAACTCCGATATCCAGGCGCGCCGCGTTCCGAGAGATTTTCGCGACGCGCTTCAGTTCTCTGTTCATGCATGTCGCAGCTCCAAACGCTGCCGCGACATGCATGGATTTGACGCGGCTATTCGCGCTCGCCGGTGAAGTTCAACAGCAGCTGGAAGATGTTGATAAAATTCAGATAGAGCGAGAATGCCCCGAACACGGCGAGCTTCTGCTGCGATTCCGCACCAAAATTTTCCGCAAACTGCTCCTTGATCGTCTGGGTATCCCAGGCGGTGAGACCGATGAACACGGCGATGCCGATCACCGAGATGGCGAACTGGAGCGCGGTCGAGCCGAGGAAGATGTTGACGATGCTGGCGATCACCACGCCGATCAGACCCATGATCAGGAAGGACGAGAACTGGGTCAGGTCGCGTTTGGTCGTGTAGCCGTAAAGGCTGGTGGCGCCGAACATGGTGGCGGCGATGAAGAAGGTGCGCGCGATGCTGGTCCCGGTGAATACCAGGAACACGGACGCCAGCGACAGGCCCATGACCGCACAGAATGCCCAGAACATCGCCTGAGCGCCGGCCGCGGACATCGTCTGCATCCGGAACGAGAACAGCAGCACGAAGGCGAGCGGTGCCAGCATCACCACCCACTTCAACGGAGTGGAAAAGATCGGCACGTAGAGGGCTGGCGTCGAAGCCACGACGAAGGCGATCACGCCGGTAACGACGAGGCCAACGCCCATGTAGTTGTAAACGCGCAGCATGTGCTGGCGCAGGCCTTCGTCATAGACGGCGCCGGTTTGGGCTCCGACGCCGGTGCGGTATCCTAGATTGGGGGTGTTCATGCGGGTTCTCCTTTGTGAAGGTCAGTAAAGCGTGTTGGCGAGCGTTTCCGCGGTCCGATCGAGATCGCGGACACCGCTTCGGGCGACGACTGCGTAAGCAACTTCGCCGATCTGGAAATAGGCCGAGGAAATTTCGCCCGACGGGGCGACGGTCGGCTGGACCACGTCGAACGTTCCGGGCCTGATCGCGAACAGCGAGACCAGTCCCAGGTCTGTTGTTTCGACAGCCATCTCGACGCTCGGGCCGAACTGCGATGGATAGATCTGGACGTCACGGACTTTCCAGTCCTTCGGCAGCGACGGCATGACGATCGCCGTGGCAGCGCGGATTTCGTCCGCATCGTAATCCGGCGCTTCGGGCTGGGATGACATCGCCTCGCGCAGGATCGTCGTCCTGTGTGCCCGGATCGCCTCTTCCAGATAGACGGGCGGCTGGGTCGAGGCGACGACTTTCGTCACCGATATCGGCCCGACGATCCCGTTGGCCAGCCAGCCCGCAGCCACCAGGACTGCGACCGCCGCAGCCCGCTGCAACGTGCGCAAAGCGCGCCCTCGAGCCAGTCCCCGTTCCAGCCGCCGTGCCGCATCAGCCGTCGCCGGCCGCGCCATGCCCTTGCATCCGGCAAGCGCCACGCGCAGTTCGTCGCGCGTCCTGAGGTCGGACATGACGCGGGCGGCAGCCTCCGGACGGGCGGACAGAAACGCCTCGACCTCAATGCGGCGGGCAACGTCCAGCTGGTCGTCGACATAGGCGTCGAGGTCGGCATCCGTCACCGGGTCGCGCAGTTCGCTCATCATGGACATCACGGGCCTCCCACGATCTTGAGGTGGCTTTTCGCATGTGCCGGCAATTTGTCCTCTATCTCGCGAAGCGCTGCGCGCGCCCTGCCGATGCGCGACATCAGCGTTCCCAGCGGTACGCCGCTGGCCTCGGCCGCCTGGCTGTAGGTAAGTCCCTCGATGGCGACGAGATGCAGCGCCGAACGCTGCTCATCGGGCAATTTGAAAAAAGCTTCGCGTACCTGAGCCAGGCGGACGGAATGCTCCTGGGGTGCCTGCATACTGGCGTCGGCAAGATATCCGGCCTGCTCGACGCGCGCCGCTTCGGATTTGCGGGACCGCAAGCCGTCAATGAAAGCGTTGTGGACGATCGACAGCAGCCATGCACGCAGGTTTCCGCCGGATCGAAAGGTGCCGCGCCGCTCATAGGCACGCACCAGCGCGTCATGCACAAGATCCTCTGCTTCCGCGCTGTCGCGCGTCAGAGAACGCGCGTAGCGGCGCAAAGAACCAAGCTGTCCTACGATATCGAAGCGTGGCATCGACCCTCTCACGTCCTGTTTACGGAGCATGGCAGACTTTTAATCCCGCTCTTTGCGTTTTTTGCGATCCGGGATGGTCAACGCAACCATCGCGCGTACGGCTTCCTTGTCCGCGAACGATACCTCATCCGCCTCAATTCGCCGCGTGGTTTTAGCGCCACCGGGGATTTCGATGTTTATCCCTGAATTAATTTGTGACGCGAAAAATCGCGAAAGTGTCATCTTTTTCGGGGCACTTGCGAGTTATAGGCAGGAAACATTCACCGCCGAATCTTCCCTTCGCCGACGGCGCTTTGGGCCCGCTTTTGTTCAACGAATTATCGACCCGACATGACAAGCCCCGACATGACAGGCAATGTGCCAGCCCAGCGGGATACCCGCATCGATGTCTTCCGCGCGCTAGCGCTGCTGACGATCTTCGTCAACCACGTGCCGGGGACGATCTTCGAGTATGTCACGCACAAGAATTTCGGCTTTTCCGATTCGGCCGAAGCATTCGTGCTGATTTCGGGGATTGCCGTTGGGCTCGCCTACGGACTGAAGTTCCAGCCGGGGAATAGGTTGCTCATCACCCTGAAGGCCTGGCGGCGTGCCGGTGTCCTCTATGTCACCCACGTCATGACCACTGTCGCGACGCTGGCGATCTTCTCGGCGGCTGCATTGCATTTCTCGCGGCCCGATCTTTTGAAGCTGATCAACATCCAGATGATCATCGAGGACACGCCGGAAGCGCTGCTGGGCATCGCGGCGCTCGGGCATCAGATCGGCTATAACAACATTCTTTCCATGTATGCCGTCGTACTTCTGATGATGCCGGTTTTCCTGTGGATCGGCACTTTCAGCCTGCGCCTGATGCTCGCTGCGTCCGCTCTCCTCTGGCTCATCGTCGGCGTTTTCCAGATCGCGCCTTCAAATTTTCCCGGCGACGGCTTCTGGTTCCTGAACCCGCTCTCCTGGCAGTTTCTCTTCGTCATCGGCATCGCCGGCATGCTGCATATCAAGCGCGGCGGCGAAATCCGCTTCAACTGGATGATGGCGAGCGCGGCCGTCCTGTATCTGGTCGGCGCGCTGATCTGGGTGCGGTTGCCGCTGTGGGGCATCGAGACGGCCTCCGGCCTGCCTACTGTGCTGACTGGCTTCGACAAGACGTTCCTGTCGCTGTCGCGCCTCATGCACATTCTGGCGATCGCCTATCTGATCGTGGCAATCCCGGCGCTTTCCAACCTGGCGAAGACGAGGCCCGGACACCCGCTCGCGGTTCTCGGCAAGCATTCGCTGCCGGTCTTCATCGCCGGAACGATCCTCGCCATGATCGCGCAGGTCATGAAGGTCGTCAGCCCAGGCGGCGTCCTCTACGACGCGATCCTGATCTCGACAGGCATCGCGCTGCAGTTCGGCTTCGCCTACTACCTCGAATGGTTGCCGCGGATCGGTTGGGGCGGCAAGAAGCGGCAATCTGGAGCCGCCTTGCCGTCTGCTGCTCTCAAACCGGCATGATAGAACGGCGCGACGCGCCGTGCGATCAAGGCCTTTCGACGGTGCGAGCCTCGCCTCCAGGCCACGCTTTGCATTGCTGTGTCCAGTCGCCCGGTTGGCGGTTTTCCGCCTGGCGCAACTGAAAACCGCTGGCGCAGCACAGCCGATTTGCGTATCACTCCGCCGCCAACGGAAACCGCGCCGATGTTCGAAGACCTCCAGCCTGCCCCAGCCGACAAGATCCTCGCCTTGATCGGCCTCTATCGTTCCGATCCCCGCCCCGGCAAGGTCGACCTCGGCGTTGGTGTCTACAAGGATCGCGATGGTAAGACGCCGGTAATGCGCGCCGTGCGCGAAGCCGAAAAGCGATTGCTGCAGAGCCAGGATACCAAGACCTATCTTGGCCTTGCCGGCGATACCGGCTTCAACACGGCGATGGCGAGGCTGGTTTTTGGCCCCGCGGCCGAGCTGACGCGCATCCGTGCGGCGCAGGCGCCCGGCGGCTCGGGCGCGCTGCGGCTGGTGGCGGAACTGCTCAAGAGGACGCGATCCGACGCGACGATCTGGCTGTCGGACCCGACCTGGCCGAACCACATGCCGGTGATGCGCGCCGCCGGCTTGCAGATACGCGAATATCCCTACTTCGACGCAGCCTCAGGTGCTGTTCGCTTCGCCGACATGATGAGCGCGCTGGCGACCGCCAGGAGCGGCGACGTGGTGCTGCTGCATGGTTGTTGCCACAATCCGACAGGCGCCAATCTGGACACCGCGCAGTGGGCTGAAATAGCAGACCTCGTCGTCGAGCGCGGCCTGCTGCCCTTTGTCGACATTGCCTATCAGGGGTTTGGCGAGGGCCTTGACGCTGACGCCGCCGGCTTGCGCCTGCTGGCAGCAAAAGTCCCGGAAATGGTCGTTGCCTCGAGCTGCTCGAAGAACTTTGCCGTGTATCGTGAGCGCGTCGGCGCGGCGATGATCCTGGCAAAAGACAGCGCGCAGGCGGATGTCGCAATGAGCCAGATGCTGTCGGCGGCGCGCGCCATGTACTCGATGCCGCCGGACCACGGCGCGGCCGCGGTGCGCATCGTGCTTGAAGACGCCACGCTGCGCGCCGACTGGGAAGCGGAGCTCGAGGAGATGCGCATGCGCATGCTGCGGCTTCGGGTGCAATTCGCCGAAGCGCTGCGGCGGCAGTCCAATTCCGATCGCTTCGATTTCGTCGCCAGCCATCGCGGCATGTTTTCCCGGCTTGGCCTGTCCGAAGCGCAGGTCGAGCGGCTGCGCGCCGAGCACGGCGTCTATATGGTCGGCGACAGCCGCATCAACGTCGCCGGCCTGCCGGAGGACGGCATGGACGCGCTCGCCAAGGCGATCGTCTCCGTGCTCGACTGAGATTTTGAGCGGCGCTGTGGACAATCGCCCCTCGCCGTGCGACGGCGTTGGCTGCACCGTCGGACGCAGGCTAGCATGCGACCGATGAAACCCTCGAAAGACATTTCCCGGCTGATCGAGATCATGGCGGCGCTGCGGGCGCCGGAAACCGGCTGCCCGTGGGACGTCGAGCAGGATTTCTCGAGCATCGCGCCCTACACGATCGAGGAAGCCTACGAGGTGGCGGACGCCATCGCGCGTGGCGACCTGGACGATCTGCGCGACGAGCTCGGCGACCTGCTGCTGCAGGTCGTCTACCATGCGCAGATGGCCGAGGAGGCCGGTGAATTCGCCTTTGCCGACGTGGTCCAGGCCATCACCACAAAAATGATCCGCCGCCATCCGCATGTCTTCGGCGACGTTGAGGCGCGCAGCGCCGGCATGGCCAAGGGCATGTGGGAGAAGATCAAGGCCGAGGAAAAAGCCGAAAAGCGAAATGCCCGCCTCGCCCGCGGGCACGATCCGGAGGATCATGGCAAGGGTTTTCTGGACAGCGTACCGGTCGCCCTGCCCGCTTTGACGCGGGCGCTCAAGCTGCAGGAAAAAGCGGCCCGCGTCGGCTTCGACTGGAGCGAGGCCACGCCGATCCTCGACAAGATCGAGGAAGAGATCGGCGAGTTGCGCCAGGCCCTTGCCAAGGGCGATACGGCTTCGATCAAGGACGAGTTCGGCGACATGCTGTTTGCCGTCGTCAATCTCGGGCGTCATCTCAAGGTTGATTCCGAAGCGGCGCTCAGCGGCACCAACGAGAAATTCCGGTCGCGGTTCCACTATGTCGAGCACGCGCTGGAAAGGTCCGGAAACACCCTGGAAAAGGCGACGCTCGACGAGATGGAGGCGCTTTGGCAGCAAGCTAAAAGCGCGAAGTAACAGAAATTACCCGTTGTTTTTACGGTGCAATCTGGTTTCTATCTCTTCGTGTGCGCTTCGCGTCGCTTTGAGCGACACGGTTATTCCGCCATCTTCATTATCGGTGCGCGAGACCACGTCGCCATTGCGGTAGAGCCAGTCGACGAACCCAAGCTGGTCAGGCTTGAGCGTGACGGTCTGCGTTTCCAGTTCGCCTGAAACTCGTGTCTCGATGATCGCCTTCAGCACATCGATGCCCTCGCCGGTGGCGGCCGATATGGCAATCGGCGGTGCCTTGCTGCCGTCGATCCCGTCGGCGAGCAACCGCTCCCGGTTGCCCGCATCGAGCCGGTCGATCTTGTTCCACACTTCGATGACGCGCCTGCTGTCGCCGGCATCGACGCCGAGATCGGCGAGGATGCGCTCGACATCCTCGGCCTGGGCGGCCGTGTCGGGATCCGAAATATCGCGCAAATGGATGACGAGATCGGCCTCGACCACCTCTTCGAGCGTTGCCCGGAAGGCCGCGATCAGATGCGTCGGCAGGTCCGAAATGAAACCGACCGTGTCCGAAAGGATGACCGGCGTGCCGTGCGGCAGCCGCACCCGACGCAGTGTCGGGTCGAGCGTGGCGAACAGCATGTCCTCGGCCAGCACCCCAGCTCCGGTCAGCCTGTTGAACAGCGTCGACTTGCCGGCGTTGGTATAGCCGACAATGGCCACAACCGGGAACGGCACCTTCTTGCGCTTGGCGCGGTGCAGGTCACGTGTGCGTCGCACTGTTTCCAGCTCGTGCTTCAGCTTGTTGATCTTGTCCTGCAGGACACGGCGGTCCGATTCGATCTGCGTTTCGCCAGGGCCACCGAGGAAACCGGCACCGCCGCGCTGGCGCTCGAGGTGAGTCCAGCTTCGCACCAGCCGGCCCTTCTGATAGTTGAGGTGCGCCAGATCGACCTGCAGCGTGCCTTCCTTGGTCCGCGCGCGCTCGCCGAAAATTTCCAGGATCAGGCCGGTGCGATCCAGCACCTTGGCGTTCAATTCCTTTTCCAGGTTGCGCTGCTGCACCGGCGTCAGCGGATGATCGACAATGACCAGTTCGGCACGGCCCTCTTTGACGATCTCGGCGAACTCCGCGACCTTGCCGCTGCCGAGCAGGGTTGCAGGCCGGGGATCGTTGACGGTCACAACCGCGGTATGGATCGGGTCGAGGTTTATGGCTTGGGCAAGACCAACCGCCTCGTCGTGGCGGGCCTCGGCAGAACGCGTCAGGCGCGGGCGATTGGTGTCCTCGTCGCCGCGCGGCTGGCGGGTAAGCACCGGCACGATGACCACGGCCCGGGTCGGGCCTTCGGCCTCCGCCCCCGGCTGATATGCTGGTTTTTCGCGAACGCTGCGATCCGCGTCTTTCTTACGTGCCAATCAGGCGCCCTGGCTTTCCTCGCCATCGAACATCTGAACCGGCTGGCTCGGCATGATCGTGGAAATGGCGTGCTTGTAGACGAGCTGGGAGTGGCCGTCTCGACGCAGCAGAACACAGAAATTGTCGAAGGAAGTGACCACACCGGTCAGCTTCACGCCGTTGATGAGGAAGATGGTGAGTGGGTTTTTGCTTTTGCGAACTGAATTCAGGAACAGGTCCTGAAGATTTTGCGATCGTTCCGCCATTGTTCTTGTCTTTCGCCGATCCCCTTCGGTTTGCAGGCCAATGCGCCAAATTAACTGGCACATGTCAAGCGCGCAAACACCGTCTTGCCGTCAATAACGACAAGCAGAACGAGATATATTGATGTTCATTCCACCTGTGCGGTTATCAGGCTGGACTTTTTTCCGCAACGTCAAAAAAGGCGTGCCGCAAGGAAAGTGTTATCGAGCCCGGATGGCCGTTGGCGACCGGAGCACCGTCGATCGCCACGATCGGCATGGCGATTGTGGTCGCGGAGCTGATGAAAACCTCGCGCGCGGCCTTGGCTTCGGCGACCGAAAAGCCCCGCTCCTCGATCGTCAGGCCGAGCTTGGCGGCCACGTCGAACAGCGTGGTGCGGGTGATGCCGCGCAGGATGCCGTGCTCGGCCGGACGCGTCACCAGCACGCCGTCCCTGGTGATGATCCAGGCGTTCGACGACCCACCTTCCTTGACGGTGCCGTCGGCATCGACGAACCAGGCTTCCTGGGCGCCGGCTTCCTTGGCCTTCTGCTTGGCGAGCACATTTGGCAGCAGGCCGACCGACTTGATGTCGACCCGGTCCCAACGGTTCTCCGGCACGGTGATGACCTTGATTCCGCTTTCGGCCCTCCTGGCGGCAGCAGCGGGGTCGGCTTTCCTGGCGGTAACCACCAGCGACGGCTTCGTGCCTGCCGGGAAAGCAAAATCACGGCTGGCGACGCCGCGCGTCACCTGAAGATAGACCAGGCCATCGGCGACATGGTTGCGGCGGACCACCTCGCGCAGGATGATCGGCAACACGCCCGGCGTGACCGGCCAGTCGATCGACAATTCGGTCAGCGAGCGGTTCAGCCGTCCGAGATGGCGAGGCATGTCGACGATGAAGCCGCGCGCCACCTCGCAGACCTCGTAGACACCGTCGGCGAACTGATAGCCACGGTCCTCGATATGCACGAAAGCGTCGGCGTGAGCGACATAGCGCCCGTTCACATAGGCAATGCGCGGCATGGGTCACCCCTGAAGAAGTCAGCGCATGACCCCGAAAATCGGACTCTATTTTCGGGAAGGAGCATGCGCAAAAAACAAAATGCTACAGCGTCGTTGCGCGGCCCAAAAGACGCGCGGCAGCGTTTCTTATGCGATTCCGCCGCCGCCGTAACCGATAATTGCGTAGGCCACGACCGGATTGGCTGTCAGACGCCCAGCGATTTCAGCTTCCGGTGAAGCGCCGAGCGCTCCATGCCGATGAACTCGGCCGTCTTCGAGATGTTGCCGCCAAAACGGTTGATCTGGGCGATCAGATAGTCCTTCTCGAACTGTTCGCGCGCTTCACGCAACGGCAGCGCCATGATGTGCTGATCGGATTGGTTCGGCGTGCGCGGCATGACGTCGCCGATCTCGGCAGGCAAGAGATCGGCGGTGATCGGTGCGTCGATATCGTCGCCGCGCGCCAGGATCATCAGCCGCTCGACGTTGTTGCGCAACTGGCGAACGTTGCCTGGCCAGTTGTGCGCCTGCAGCACCGCCAGCGCGTCGTCGCCGATGCGCCGCGGCCGGATTCCGGCCTGGCGGGCGATCTGCTTCATGAAATTGTCGACAAGATAGGGGATGTCCTCACGCCGCTCGGCCAATCCCGGCACCATGACCGGAACCACCGCCAGGCGGTGATAGAGATCCTCGCGGAAACGACCGTCGGCGATCATCGCCTCCAGGTTCTGCGACGTCGAC
Source organism: Mesorhizobium sp. WSM4815 (assembly GCF_055811575.1). NCBI lineage: Bacteria > Pseudomonadati > Pseudomonadota > Alphaproteobacteria > Hyphomicrobiales > Phyllobacteriaceae > Mesorhizobium > Mesorhizobium sp. WSM4815. The sequence continues at coordinate 163,472 of NZ_JBVVQS010000095.1, forward strand.
GAAATGATACGGACATCGACCTTGACCCGTTTGGTGCCCCCTACCCGCTCGAACTGCTGCTCGACCAGCACGCGCAAGATCTTGTTTTGCGTTTCGCGCGGCATGTCGGCCACTTCGTCGATGTAGAGAATGCCGCGATGGGCTTCCTCAAGCGCGCCGACCTTGCGTTCGACACCGTTTGATTCGGTGCCGAACAGCTCGACCTCCATGCGTTCGGGCGTGATGTTGGCGGCGCTCAGCGTGACAAACGGGGCGCCCTTGCGCGCCGACAGCGTGTGGATGGCGCGTGCCGCGAGTTCCTTACCCGAGCCGGATGGGCCGATGATCATGACGCGGCTGTTGGTCGGCGCGACGCGCTCGATGGTCTGGCGCAACTGGCTCATCGCCGACGACATGCCGATCAGGTCGAAGGTCTCGCCGCTGCGCAGCTTGAGATCCGAAACCTCGCGTCTCAGCTTCGAGGTTTCAATCGCACGTTCGGCGATGAGGATCAGCCTGTCGGCCTTGAACGGTTTTTCGATGAAGTCATAGGCGCCGCGGCGGATGGCCGAGACCGCCGTCTCGATGTTGCCGTGGCCCGAGATCATCACCACCGGCAGGCTCGGATGCATCGTCTTGATCTCGTCCAGCAGCGCCAGTCCGTCCAGGCGTGAGCCTTGCAGCCAGATGTCGAGGAAAATTAGCCTCGGCGCCCGGTCGGCGATCGCCGCCAGGGCGCTGTCGGCGTCGAATGCCGTGCGGGTTTCGTGACCTTCGTCGCTCAGGATACCGGCGACAAGCTCGCGGATGTCTTCCTCGTCATCGACGATGAGAATGTCAGACGCCATTACCGACCTTTTCAGTTTCTCTTTCGGGTTCTGTCCTGCCTTCGCCGCGCGACGGTACAGTGGCGGCGAGTGGCAGGATGATGCTGATCATCGCGCCTCGCCCGTCGTGGAAATCCGCCGGCGCGTCATGCAATTCGAGCCGGCCGCCATGGTCCTCCACTATCTTCTTGACGATAGCGAGGCCGAGCCCGGTGCCCTTCTCGCGTGTCGTCATGTAAGGCTCGAGCAATCGCTGGCGGTTCTCGCGCGGCAAGCCCTTGCCGTTGTCGATGACATCGATGCGAATCGTATCATTCTGGCGCCCGGCTTGAATCCGGATTATGCCGTGCGAGCGGTCCTTTTGATCAAGTCCGTCAATCGCCTCGGCTGCGTTCTTGATGACGTTGCCAAAGGCCTGCGCCATCAGGCGGCTGTCGAACGTGCCTTTGAGCGGTTCGTTGCCGAATACGCGCTCGAAGGTGATATCGGAGCGGCTCACCTCGACGAGGAACGAGGCTTCGCGCAACGATTCGCGCAAATCGAGGGCCTTCATTTCGGGCTTGGGCATGCGTGCGAAAGCGGAGAACTCGTCGACCATGCGGCCGATGTCCTCCACTTGCCTGATGATCGTATCGGTGCACTGATCGAAAACCTCGCGGTCTTCGGTGATGACCTTGCCGTAGCGGCGCTTGATGCGCTCGGCCGAAAGCTGGATCGGCGTCAGCGGGTTCTTGATCTCGTGGGCGATGCGCCGCGCCACATCCGCCCAGGCCGAGGAACGCTGCGCCTGGACCAGATCGGTGATGTCGTCCACCGTCACGACATAGGATTTTTCTTCCGAACCGTCGTCGCCGGCCTCGACCGTGATCTGCACGTTGAAGGTGCGCTCCGCGCCGGCGCGATAGAAGGTCACCTGCTCGCGATGGACAGGCTTGCCCGACTTGCGGCCGATCTCGAAGACGCGGCCGACATGCGGCAGCACGGCGGAGAGGTTTTGCCCGAGTGCGGCGGTGGCGGATATGGCCAGCATCGTTTCGGCCGACCGGTTGACGATGGTGACGATGCCATACGGATCGACACCGATAACGCCGGCGGTGACACCGGCAAGCACGGCTTCCGAAAAACGCCGCCGCTCGTCGATCAAATCCTTGGCGGACAGAATCTCGTTACGCTGCGATTTCAGTTCCAGCAGCATCTTGTTGAAGGTGTCGCCGAGCGAGGCGACGTCGCCGTCGGAGGGCCGAACCGGCACGGCAACGTCGAGATTGCCGGTCGCGACCTCGTCGGCCGCGCCGATGAGCTGGCGGATCGGCCGCACCAGGCGGTCGGCCACGGCGATGCCGGTCCAGATGGCGGACAGGATGATGATCAGCGTCAGCGACAGATAGGGAAGTGCAAAGGCCACCTGCGAAGTGCGGCGACTGTCTTCGAGGCCGCGATATTCGTCGCTGTTGGACCTGACAATCTGCCGCGCCTTGATCACCTCGGGATCGACGAGCCGGATGGTGTAGAGATAGAGCCCTTCGATCTCGCGCAGTTTGACGATGGCGCCCATGATGTTGCGCGTCTTCGGCTCGATCAGCACCGGCCTGCCGTCAGCGGCACCGCTCATGGCGCCTTCCGGCGGCTCCGGCATGGCAAAATCGGCGTCGGTCTTGGCGCTCATGACGAACGAACCGTCGGACCTGATCAGTGCGGCATGGGCCAGCGAGCGTCCAACGGCTTCCTTGTTCATCAGATCGAGGAAGCCGGTTCGATCGAGGCCGTAGAGCGTGCGGGAGGCGTCGAGATCGTAAGCCATCGACAGGGTCGTTCCCTGGAGGTTGCGAGCGTTCTCCTGCACATAGGCATCGGCTATCGACAGCGACGAATTGACGATCGTCTTGGTGCGGATTTCGAACCAGCGATCAAGACCGATATCGAGCGTGATCGAGGCGATGATCGCCACCATGATGGCAGGAATCGCGGCGACCAGCGCGAACATCGCGACGATCCGCACATGCAGCCGCGACGCCGCCTTGCCGCGCCGGCGCGCCATCACGATACGATGTACTTCGCGGCCAACCAGCGCGATCAGGAACAGGATGAACGCCGCATTGACGGCGATTAGCGCCAGCGTTGTGCTCTCGTCCGGCGTGATCGGCGTGGCACCGACGAGGATGGCGAAGGAGATCGCCGCCGTAACCAGCGCACCGGCAATTGCCACTACGCCCGGCAGCGCAAGCAGCCGGCGCCCGTCACTTGTGCGGGGTTCGCTGAAAAGCGTTTCGCTCAGTCTCGATGCCCGTGGAGCCATGTCGCCGTCTAGAGCCAGTGATTGCGTCGGATGTATGCAACGCATTGTGGCGATTATGCAACAAGTGTGGCCTGGACGGAACTGTTTCGGCGCTCGATCCCCCGGAAAAGGCTTCGCTCTGTCACACCGGCCCGAAATTCGGGATCGATTTATTGAAAGAAAACGGCGCTCTAAGCTTGCCTGGTCGATTTGTAGACGTTGACGCCGAGTTCGCGAATCTTCTTGCGCAGCGTGTTGCGATTGAGCCCGAGGAGCTCCGCAGCCTTGATCTGGTTGCCGCGGGTTGCCGTCATCGAAGCAAGCACCAGCGGATATTCGACCTCGGAAAGGATACGCTGATAGAGGCCGGCGGGCGGCAAGTCGCCGGCGAACGAAGCAAAATAGCGCTGCAGGAAATGTTCCACCGCCTGGCCGATGGACAGGTCGTCGGGAATGAGGTTGCCGCGGCCGGGAACGACCGGCCTCTCGCCGGTCTTCAGTTCCGCCTCGATGACTTCGGCAGAAATCTCGTCCTGCGAATAGAGCGCGGCAAGTCTGCGGACAAGATTTTCGAGCTCGCGCACGTTGCCCGGCCACGGATAGCGCTTCATCAGCTCGATGCCGCCCGTGGAAATGCGCTTGGTCTGCAGGCCTTCGCTGGCGCCAAGCTTGAAGAAGTGCCGGACGAGATCCGGAACGTCCTCGGACCGCTCGCGCAGCGCCGGCAGCCTTAGCGGCACAACATTCAGGCGATAGAACAGATCCTCGCGGAAAAGCCCTTGATTGATCAGCGTGCGCAGATCCTTGTTGGTGGCGGCGACGATGCGCACGTCGGTCTTGATCGGCGTGCGGCCACCGACGGTGGTGTATTCGCCCTGCTGCAGGACACGCAGCAGGCGGGTCTGCGCCTCCATCGGCATGTCGCCGATCTCGTCAAGGAAGAGCGTGCCGCCTTCGGCCTGCTCGAAACGGCCGGTGGAGCGGTTCTGCGCGCCGGTGAAGGCGCCCTTCTCGTGCCCGAACAGTTCCGATTCGATCAGGTCGCGCGGGATCGCAGCCATGTTGATCGCGACGAAGGGGCCGCCGCGGCGGCGGCCATACTCGTGCAGCGCGCGCGCGACCAGTTCCTTGCCGGTGCCCGATTCGCCTGAAATCATCACCGTCAGGTCGGTCTGCATCATGCGCGCCAGCATGCGGTAGATATCCTGCATGGCGGCCGAGCGGCCAACCAGCGGCATGGTTTCCGGCGGCTCGTCCGCCCGCGCATCGATTTTCGGCCGTCGGGGCTCGGAAAGCGCCCGGTTGACGATGTTGAGAAGCTCGGTCAGGTCGAACGGTTTCGGCAGATATTCGTATGCGCCGGTTTCGGAGGCGCGAATCGCGGTCATGAACGTGTTCTGGGCGCTCATGACGATGACGGGCAGTTCCGGTCGCGCCTTCTTGATGCGCGGCAGCATGTCGAAGGCGTTTTCGTCGGGCATAACCACGTCGGTGATGACGAGATCGCCCTCGCCCGCCGCCACCCAGCGCCACAGCGTCGAGGCGTTGGACGTCACGCGCACCTCATGGCCGACGCGCGAAAGCGCCTGATTGAGGACGGTGCGGATGGCCGCATCGTCGTCGGCGACGAGAATATTGCCGCGAACCGTCATTTGCGGTCTCCTTCGCCATCGTCGTCTGTGCCGAACGGCGTTTCTTTCCAGGCTGGCATCAGGATGCGGAAGGTAGTTGCGCGCGGCGTCGAATCGCATTCGATGATGCCGCCATGCTCGCCAACGATTTTCGCGACCAGCGCCAGACCAAGCCCCGACCCGTTCGGCTTGGTGGTGATGAAGGGGTCGAACAGGATCGGCAGGATATCTTCGGAGACGCCAGAACCGTTGTCGCGCACGCAAAATTCCAGCGGCAGCGACACGCGGCCCTGCGATCCCGGAACGGAAACACGGATGCCCGGCCGGAACGCGGTCGACAGGGTGATCTCGCCTTGCGGATCGCCGCCAATGGCCTCGGCCGCATTCTTGACCAGGTTGAGGAACACCTGGATGAGCTGGTCGCGGTTGGCGAAAACCGGAGGCAATGATGGATCATAATCCTCCAATATCTTGATCCGCTTGGCAAAACCGTTCTTGGCAATCGCCTTCACATGGTCGAGCACGATATGGATGTTGACCGGATAGCGATCGACGGGCCGCTCGTCGGAAAACACCTCCATGCGATCGACCAGCGAGACGATGCGGTCGGTCTCGTCGGTGATCAGCCGGGTCAGCGCGCGATCCTCGTCGGAAGCCGACAGTTCGAGCAGTTGGGCGGCGCCCCGGATGCCGGATAGCGGGTTCTTGATCTCGTGGGCAAGCATCGCGGCAAGGCCGGTCACCGAGCGTGCGGCACCGCGGTGCGTCATCTGCCGGTCGATCTTGTCGGCCATCGACCGTTCCTGGAACATCACCACGACGGAGCCCGGGAATTCCGACACCGGCGCGACATAGAGATCGACGACCTTCTCGATGCCGAGGCGCGGCGACGACACGTCGACCCGGTATTCGTTGACGGGTGCCCGGCGCTCGCGCACCTGGTCGACAAGCGTCAGCAACGGGCTGCCGAACGGAATGAGCTTGGATAATGTGTTGCGGGCGAGCATGGTCGCGCTCGAGCGGAAGAAATCCTCGGCATCGGCGTTGGCGAAGGTGATGAACCCTTCCGCATCGAGCATGATCACCGGGCGGCGGATGGTGTTGAGCACGATGTGTGCGGCGTCCGCGATGTCCATGTTCTGTGCAACGGTGGCATTCATGCTGCGCTCCGCAGGTTCATCGCCTCGGCAGCGCTTGAAAACACCTCGCGCAACGCGGCAATGACGCGGACGGGCTCGAAGCAGGTAAGGATGGCCCTTCGCTGCTCATCAACGACGCCAGCGGCGTGGCGGTCGAGATACCAGCCAAGATGCTTGCGCGCCTGGCGCACGCCGCTTTCGATGCCGTAGAGCGACAGCATGTCCTGATAGTGGGCAACGACGTAGTCGGCCAGCGCTTGCGGGCTTTCCGGCACACCGGGCGTCGCCTCTTTTGCCGCGCCTGCCGCGATGCTGCCTGCCGTCCATGGCACGCCGTAGTGTGCGCGGCCGATCATCACCGCGTCGGCGCCCGACTGGTCGAGGATCATTGCTGCCTCCGCCGGCGAGCCGACATCGCCATTGGCAACGACCGGGATCGAAACAGCCTGCTTTATGCGTGCGATGGCGCGCCAGTCGGCCTTGCCCTGGTAGAACTGGCAGCGCGTGCGGCCATGCACCGTCACCATCTGAACCCCCGCCTGCTCGGCGCGGCGCGCCAGAACAGGCGCATTGAGCGCGCTTTCGTCCCAGCCGAGCCGCATCTTGACCGTGACCGGCACCTCGACGGCGCCGACCACGGCCTCGATCAGCGACAAAGCGTGATCGAGATCGCGCATCAGCGCCGAACCGGCATAGCCGCCCGTCACCTTCTTGGCCGGGCAGCCCATGTTGATGTCGATGATGTCGGCGCCCTCGCCCGCGGCTATACGGGCGCCCTCTGCCATATGCACCGCCTCACGGCCGGCAAGCTGGACCATGTGCACCGGCAGCCCGGAATGGCGGATGCGCAGGCCGCAACCGGCTCTGCCCCTGGCAAGTTCGCCGCTCGCCACCATCTCCGACACCACCAACCCGGCGCCATGCGCATAGGCACGCTGCCGGAACGGCTCATCTGTTATGCCCGACATGGGCGCGAGAAAAGCGCGATTGCGGATTCTCACACGACCCACATCCAGCGGAGATGCCAATTTGGTCAGGTCAAGCATGCACAAAAACCAAGCATTTTTGATAGCTGCACATTCACTAGCCAGAATGGCGGCAATGTGCAACGCGCAATGACGTCGCATTAAGGCGCATTTGGGAAAATGCTGGCACTAGCCAAAGTGCGGTGCGTGTTGGGGAGGCTATTGGCACTTTGCATCTGCGCATGATCTCTTCCGAAAAGCGATTCCACTTTTTGGGATGATGCGCTAAGCGTCTCGGCATGACAGACGCAAGCGAAAAGCAGGCTTTGGCTGCGGACGACAAGGTTGCCGTCGTTATCGTCGCCGCCGGCCGCGGCGCGCGCGCCGGTCAGGCCGACGGGCCGAAGCAATATCAAAGGATCGGCGGCCGTGCCGTCATCGCGCGCACATTGGACGTGTTTTTGGCGCATCCGGGAATCGGTCCTGTCGTCGTCGCCATTCATGCCGACGACAGCGGACTTTTTCGCAGCGCCGCCGGCGCCAACGCCGATCGGGTGGTCACGGTGACCGGTGGCGCGTCCAGGCAGGACTCCGTCCGGCTCGGATTGCTGGCGCTGAGAGGCCATGCGCCGCGCCGGGTTCTGGTCCATGATGCCGTCCGCCCGTTCGTCGACGCGGAATTGATAGACCGCACGATCGCCGCCATCGGCGAGCGCCAGGCAGCGCTGCCTGCCCTGCCCGTCGCCGATACGCTGAAACGCGAATCGGCCGCCGGCATGATCGGCGAGACGGTTTCCAGGAACGGGCTTCATGCCGCCCAGACGCCGCAGGGCTTCCCGTTCTGGCCGATCCTGGCCGCCCATGAAAAGGCCCATCATCTGGGCAAGGCGGACTTCACCGACGATGCCGCGATTGCCGAATGGGCGAATATTCCGGTGAAAATCGTCCCGGGCTCGCCGGACAATGTCAAACTCACCTGGGCAAGGGATATCTCGATGGCGGATCAGCGGCTTTCCGGCGAACGGCCGCGTTTTCCGGACATCCGCACCGGCAATGGCTACGACGTCCATGCCTTCGAGCCCGGCGACCATGTCGTCCTGTGCGGCGTCTCGATCCCGCACGACAAGAAACTGTCCGGCCATTCGGATGCCGATGTCGGCCTGCACGCCTTGACCGACGCGCTGCTCGCCACTTGCGGTGCGGGCGACATCGGCACGCATTTCCCGCCGTCGGACCCGCAGTGGAAAGGCGTGGCCTCGCGGATCTTCGTCGAACATGCGGCAGGATTGGTACGCGCGCGCGGCGGGCGCATCGCCAATGCCGACATCACGCTGATCTGCGAGGCGCCGCGCGTTGGCCCGCATCGCGAAGCAATGACCGAAATCCTTTCGGCAATGCTGGCGATTTCCCGGGACCGCATCTCGATCAAGGCGACGACCAACGAAAAGCTCGGCTTTGTCGGACGCGAGGAAGGCATAGCCGCCATCGCGACCGCCAGCGTCGTGTTTCCAGGTGATGTCCCCGAATGAGCAACAGCGATCTCGCAGATGCCCTGCTTCAAGCCTGCCAACAGCGCGGCATCATGCTGGCGACGGCCGAGAGCTGCACCGGCGGCATGATCATCGCCGCCTTGACCGACATCGCCGGCTCATCGACGGTGGTCGACCGGGGTTTCATCACCTATTCCAACGAGGCCAAGACGGAGATGCTCGGCGTTTCCGCCGCCACGCTCAAGGTGCACGGCGCGGTCTCACGGGAAACGGCGGTCGAGATGGCAGCCGGCGCCTTGGCCCATTCGCGCGCCGGGCTGACCCTTGCCGTCACCGGCATTGCCGGTCCGGGCGGCGGCTCGACGGAAAAGCCCGTCGGCCTGGTCTGGTTCGGTATCGCCTTGACCGGCCGGCCGGTCGTCAGCGAATTGCAGTTGTTTGCCGACAAGGGCCGCAATTTCATCCGCCGTGAGACGGTCGGGCATGCGCTTAAACTGGGCTTGCGCGCGCTCGCCGCCGATCAGGCTGCCGGCGCTGCGCCGTAGATGACGTCGGCGCGCTTCTCGAACGCCTCGGAGAACATGCGGAAGGCGCGATCGAACATCGCTCCCATCACCGCACCCAGAATACGACTCTTGAATTCGTAGTCGATGAAGAAGCAGACATTGCAACCGCCGTCGGCCGGCTCGAAACGCCAGGCATTGCTCAGATATTTGAACGGACCGTCGATGTATTTGACGTCGATGGCCTTCTCGTCGGGCTTTAGCAGCACCTGCGTGGTGAAAGTCTCGCGGATCGCCTTGTAGCCAATGCTCATGTCGGCGACGAGGAGGGTACGTCCGTCGCGTTCCTTGCGCGAGCGAACCGTCAGCGCCTCGCAAAGCGGCAGGAATTGCGGATAGGATTCGACATCGGCGACCAGAGCGAACATCTGTTCCGACGTATGCGCAACGCGGCGATGGGCTTCGAATTGTGGCATGAAACCAGTGTGTTAGGCGGACTTCTTGAGAAACGCTTCCCGTGCCGCGCGCAGCTTGGCGAAATCGTCGCCGGCGTGATGCGACGAACGCGTCAACGGGCTCGATGCCACCAGCAGGAAGCCCTTGGTCTTGCCGATCGTCTCAAAAGACTTGAATTCCTCCGGCGTGACGAAACGGATCACCGGATGGTGCTTTTTCGATGGCTGCAGATACTGACCGATGGTCATGAAGTCGACATTGGCCGAACGCAGATCATCCATCAATTGCAGGATCTCGTTCCGCTCCTCGCCAAGGCCAACCATGATGCCGGATTTGGTGAAGATCGAGGGATCGAGTTCCTTGACCCGCTGCAGCAGCCTGATCGAATGGAAATAGCGGGCGCCCGGGCGGACTGTCAGATAGTTCGATGGAACGGTCTCCAGATTGTGGTTGAACACATCAGGCTTGGCCGCCACTACGATCTCCAGCGCGCCTTCCTTGCGCAGGAAGTCGGGCGTCAGGATTTCGATCGTCGTCGAAGGCGTTGCCGCCCTGATGGCGCCGATGACCTCGGCAAAGTGCTGAGCGCCGCCATCGGCGAGATCGTCGCGGTCGACTGAGGTGATGACGACATGGGTTAGACCCATTTGCTTGACGGCGTCGGCGATGCGCGCCGGTTCATCGGGATCGAGCGCGGTCGGAATGCCGGTGGCGACGTTGCAGAAGGCGCAGGCGCGCGTGCAGATCTCGCCCATGATCATGAAGGTGGCGTGCTTCTTCTCCCAGCACTCACCGATATTGGGGCACCCGGCCTCTTCGCACACCGTCACCAGCCTGTGCGACTTCACGATGTCGCGCGTCTCGGCATAGCCTTTCGACATCGGCGCCTTGACGCGGATCCAGTCGGGCTTGCGCAGCACATCCTGGTCAGGCTTGTGCGCCTTTTCAGGATGCCGCAGGCGCGGCGCATTGGCGATCGTGTCGAGGACGGTGACCATCAGAAATCCAGTTCATTCGCGATCGCTTCCGGCGTTCGCTTTCCATCTAGGACTTTTCGCTGCAAAGAAAAAGGCCGGGGCGGCGCATGCCGCCACAGCCGTTTTCGCATGGCAAGAGTTCAGCAACTAACGGCGCACCATGCGCCCTGCCAAGATCAGCAGGCAGGCGCCAACGAAACCGGTGATCAGATAGGCGATCCAGCCGGTGCCGAAGGCGCCGATGTTGAGCGCCTGCAGGATGGCATTCAGCACGATCGCGCCGACGATGCCCAGAACGATGTTCATCAAGATGCCCATGTTGCTTTTCATGAACATCTCGGCAAGCCAGCCCGCCAGCCCGCCGATGATGATGGCTGCGATCCAGCCCACGCCATTCACGTCCATATGCCCTCTCCTCTGGTGATAAATGCATCCGGAAACGAATTACCTTACGGTTGAGTTCCTTGGCTCTCACCTTTTGAGTCTCACGCGGTCAATTTATCACGCGTTGAGCGCGCGGCCATAGGCGTCGAGCACGCTTTCCTTCATCATCTCCGACAGCGTCGGGTGCGGGAAGATCGTGTGCATCAGTTCCTCCTCGGTGGTCTCCAGGTTCATCGCCACGACAAAGCCCTGGATCAGCTCGGTCACTTCGGCACCGACCATATGCGCGCCGAGCAACTGCCCGGTCTTCCTGTCGAAGATGGTTTTTACGAAACCCTGGTCCTCGCCGAGCGCGATGGCCTTGCCGTTGGCGGCGAACTGGAAGCGGCCGACGCGGATGTCCTTGCCTTCGGCCTTGGCTTTCGCTTCAGTCAACCCGACGGAGGCAACCTGCGGGTTGCAATAGGTGCAGCCCGGAATTTTCAGTTTGTCAGTGGCGTGCACGCCGGGGACGTTGGCGATCTTTTCCACGCAGACCACGCCTTCATGCTCGGCCTTGTGGGCGAGCATAGGCGGGCCGGCAACGTCGCCGATGGCATAGATGCCGGGCACATTGGTGCTGCCGTAGCCGTCGACGACGACGCAGCCGCGATCGGTCTTCACGCCGAGCGTCTCGAGGCCGAGATTCTCGATATTGCCCTGCACGCCGACGGCCGAGATCATCCGGTCGGCGGTGATCTTCTCGACCTTGCCGTCCTTCATCTCGACATGCGCGGTTACCGAGTTCGCAGCTTTTTCGACCTTGGTGACCTTGGCATCGAGGATGATCTTCATGCCTTGCTTCTCGAACTGCTTTTGCGCGAATTTCGAGACCTCTGCGTCCTCGACCGGCATCACCGCCGGCAATAGCTCGACCACCGTCACCTCCGCGCCCATGGTGCGGTAGAATGAGGCGAATTCGATGCCGATTGCGCCCGAACCCATCACCAGCAGCGATTTCGGCATCTCCTTCGGCACCATCGCTTCGAAATAGGTCCAGATCAGCTTGCCGTCGGGCTCGATGCCGGGCAACGCCCGCGGCCTGGCCCCGGTCGCCAGGATGATGTGCTTGGCAGTGTATGTGCCCTCGCCCTTGACGCCCTTGGGCGCCGGCGGCTGTGGCTCCATCGGCTTCTTCGACGATTTCGACACGACGATCTCGCCCGGCCTGTCGCCGGAAGCCGTTTTGGACAGCTTGGCTTCGCCCCAGATGACATCGACCTTGTTCTTCTTCATCAGGAAGGCGACGCCGCCGTTCAGCCGCAGCGAGACCTTTCGCGAGCGGTCGACCACGGCAGCGGTATCGACGCCGACCTTGCCGTCGATCTTCAAGCCGTAGTCCTTTAAATGATCCGAATAGTGCATGATCTCGGCCGAACGCAGCAGCGCCTTGGTCGGGATGCAACCCCAGTTAAGGCAGATGCCGCCGAGATGCTCGCGCTCGACGATCGCTGTCTTGAACCCGAGTTGGGCGGAACGCACCGCCGTGACATAGCCGCCGGGGCCGGAGCCGATGATGATGACGTCGTAGTTCTCAGCCACGGATTTCTCCCATGATTCACTAGAGTTCCAGCATCACGCGCACGATTGGCGCCAATGCCTGCCCGATTTTGCGCGTGTTCTCTGCGTCGAGATGGACGCCGTCGAGTGGCGTGGTCTCGGCCACCGAGCCGGCATCGAAGAAGCCGCAGCCGACCTCGTCGGCAAGGACGGAATATTGTGGCGCCAGCCGCTTCGACGCTTCATCGCCGCCGGCGAACATTTCTTTGAATTCGGCGTTTTCCGTGCGGCTGACGGCGGGCGGCGCGACGATCAGGATTTGCGGCGACGGCCAATCGAACGGGTAGTCGTGACCGCGCACGATATCGATCAGGCGCTGCATGCCTTGCTTGGCGGCGACCGGATTGCCGTGAATCCACGGCTTCATGTCGTTGGCGCCGAGCATGATGATGACCAGGTCGATCGGCGCATGCGTCATCAAGATCGTCGGCAGCACTCTTGCGCCGTTACGGTCGGCGCCGGCCAAATGGTCGTCGAAAGCCGTTGTGCGGCCGTTCAAGCCTTCGGCGATGACCTCGACGCTGGCTTCCAACGTCGCCTGCAGCACACTCGGCCAGCGGTCCTTGAGCGGGTGGCGATCCAGACTTGCCGCATCATAGCCCCAGGTCAGCGAATCGCCGTAGCAAAGGACTGTTTTCATGCGTTTGCCCCACTCCGGTCGAAATCTGCCGGCGCGCGCCTCACCCGCCAGCCCACGAACAGCCAATGCACGACGATCGTTGCAACGCTGGAAGGGCTGAAGGCAAAAAGGCCGGTGAAGAGTTCCCGCACCGCCTTCTTTTCCCTCTAGACCAGCATGCCCATCGGGTTTTCGATCATGCGCTTGAAGGCGACGAGCAGTTCGGCGCCGAGCGCGCCGTCGACAGCGCGGTGATCGGTCGACAATGTCACCGACATGATGGTGGCGATCTTGATCTCACCGTTCTTGACCACCGCGCGCTCCTCGCCGGCGCCGACCGCCAGGATCGTTGCATGCGGCGGGTTGATGACGGCGGCAAAGTCCTTGATGCCGAACATGCCGAGATTGGACACCGCCGTGGTGCCACCCTGGTATTCTTCCGGCTTCAGCTTGCGGCTGCGCGCGCGGCTGGCAAGATCCTTCATCTCGTTGGAGATGACCGACAGCGTCTTTTCGTCGGCACGCCGGATGATCGGCGTGATCAGCCCGCCGGGGATCGACACGGCGACACCGACGTCGGCATGCTTGTGCTTGACCATGGCGCTCTCGGTCCATGACGCATTGGCATCCGGCACCGCCATCAGCGCCATTGCCATCGCTTTGATGACCATGTCGTTGACCGACAGCTTGTAGGCCGGCGCCTCACCCTTGTCGGTCTTCTTCACCGGGGCGGCCGCATTGACCTGCGTGCGCAGGGCCAGGAGCGCATCAAGCTCGCAGTCGAGCGTCAGATAGAAATGCGGGATGGTGGTCGTGGCCTCGACCAGCCGGCGCGCAATGGTCTTGCGCATGTTGTCATGCGGGACAAGCTCGTAAGAGCCGTCGGCAAACAGTTTCAGCACCTGGTCGTCCGACATTGGCTTGGCTGCGGCCGCCGGAGCCGGAGCGCCGGCAGGTGCCGCTTTCGCGGCGGGTGCTGCCTTGGCGCCGCCGCTGGAAATCGCTGCATCGACATCGGCCTTGACCACGCGGCCATGCGGGCCGGAGCCTGTCACCGCGGAGACATCGACACCGGCTTCCCGGGCGATGCGACGGGCCAGCGGCGAGGCGAAGGTGCGACCGTCCGACTGGCTGATCTCCCCCCTTGTGGGGGAGATGGCCGGCAGGCCAGAGGGGGGCGCCTCGTTCCTTGCCGCTGGCGGGACAGCGCCCCCCTCTGTCGACTTCGTCGACATCTCCCCCACGGGTGGGGAGATTGGCGCCTTATCCTGTTTTGCCTCGGCCTTTGCCGGCGCAGCGCCGTCGCCGCTTTTCGCGGCAGCCGCCGCATCTTCACCTTCGGCAGCGAGCACGGCGATCAGCGCGTTGACCTTGACGCCTTCGGTGCCGGCTGGAACCACCAGCTTGGCCACAGTGCCCTCATCGACAGCTTCGACTTCCATCGTCGCCTTGTCGGTCTCGATCTCGGCGATCACATCGCCCGGCGAAATCTTGTCGCCCTCCTTGACCAGCCACTTGGCAAGATTGCCCTCTTCCATCGTGGGCGACAGGGCCGGCATGGTGATGTTAATCGGCATAGGTATTCTTCTCCCAAGCGAAATGCGTTCACCGTGTCAGCAGCGCTATACAGATAGCGAAAGAGTCTTTTCACCGATCGGTCTGCCGATCGACCAAGCGAGGAAATAGTTGAATGCCAGGAAAGAAGCGACCAGTCCGAGAATACCGCCACCCCACGCACTTATTTGGTAAAGAAGTTGCCGATCAACGCCGGCGATCGTTCCAACAAAATTGATGACAAATCCGAATATAAAGCCAGAGACAAAGCCGAGGACAATGCCTGTAAGGCCCGCGCGCCAAAAAATCGCCCAAGCAATCCGTCGTGTCTCTCTCGCAGTCGCCACCGGATCCTCCCCATTCATCAGCGATATGTGACGGCTTTGACCGCCTCGACGACCTCGCCGACATTGGGCAGCGCCAGCTTTTCGAGGTTTGCCGCATAGGGCATCGGCACGTCCTTGCCGGCAATGGTGATGACCGGCGCGTCGAGGAAATCGAAGGCGCGCTGCGACACCTGGCTGGCGATATGGTCGCCGACCGAGCTCTGCGGAAATCCTTCCTCCACCACCACCAGACGATTGGTCTTCTTCACCGAGGCGATGATGGTGTCGAAATCGAGCGGGCGGATGGTC
Source organism: Mesorhizobium sp. WSM4815 (assembly GCF_055811575.1). Taxonomy (NCBI): domain Bacteria; kingdom Pseudomonadati; phylum Pseudomonadota; class Alphaproteobacteria; order Hyphomicrobiales; family Phyllobacteriaceae; genus Mesorhizobium; species Mesorhizobium sp. WSM4815. The sequence goes on from NZ_JBVVQS010000095.1 coordinate 178,505, forward strand.
CTGAGGTCGATGATCTCGGCATCGATGCCCATGCCGCGCAATTCGGCCTCGGCCTTCACCGTGTAGCTCATGCCGATGCCGAAGGAGACGATGGTGACATCCTTGCCCGGCTTGTGGATGCGCGCCTTGCCGATCGGCAGCACGAAATCGTCGATCTTCGGCACATCGAAGGACTGGCCGTAGAGGATTTCGTTCTCGAGGAAGATGACCGGGTTCGGGTCGCGGATTGCGGCCTTCAGCAATCCCTTGGCGTCGGCGGCGGTGTAGGGCATCACCACTTTGAGGCCGGGAATGTGGCTGTACCAGGCGGCATAGCACTGTGAGTGCTGGGCGGCGACACGGGCGGCCGCGCCGTTTGGCCCGCGGAAGACGATGGGCGCGCCCATCTGGCCGCCGGACATGTAGAGCGTCTTGGCGGCGGAGTTGATGACATGATCGATCGCCTGCATGGCGAAGTTGAAGGTCATGAACTCGACGATCGGCCTCAGGCCGGCCATCGCCGCGCCAACACCGACGCCGGCAAAACCGTGCTCGGTGATCGGCGTGTCGACGACGCGACGCGCCCCGAATTCCTGCAGCAGCCCTTGCGTGATCTTGTAAGCGCCCTGGTACTCGGCGACCTCCTCGCCCATCACGAAGACGTCTGCGTCACGGCGCATTTCCTCGGCCATCGCGTCACGCAGCGCTTCGCGCACCGTGGTCGAGACCATCTCCGTGCCGGCCGGGATGTCGGGATCGGCGGCGATTTCGGTTCTCGGCGCCGCGGCGACAGGTGCTGCGCCCTCGCTTTTGGCCGCAGCAGGCGCTGGCGCTGCAGTTTCCTTGGCAGGTTCCTCGCCGATGCCTTCGCCTGCCTTGTCGATGTCTTCACCATCAACGGCGAGCACGGCGATCAGCGTGTTGACCTTGACACCTTCGGTGCCGGCAGGAACCACGATCTTGGCTAGCGTGCCTTCGTCGACGGCCTCGACTTCCATCGTCGCCTTGTCGGTTTCGATCTCGGCGATGACATCACCAGCGACAACCTTATCGCCCTCTTTCTTCAACCATTTGGAAACATTGCCCTCTTCCATGGTCGGCGAGAGAGCGGGCATGAGAATTTCGATCGGCATGGCCTTGCCCTCTCGTTACAGTACGATATCGGTCCAGAGCTCGGACGGATCCGGCTCTGCGTCGTTCTGGGCAAATTCAGCGGCGTCGGCGACAATGTCGCGGACCTCCTTGTCGACGGCTTTGAGCTCGTCCTCATCAGCCCACTTCTTGTCGAGCAGGCGCGCCTTGACCTGCTCGATCGGGTCGCGCTCGGAGCGCATCTTCTGCACTTCTTCCTTGGAGCGGTATTTTGCCGGATCGGACATCGAGTGGCCGCGGTAGCGATAGGTCTGCATTTCGAGAATCAGCGGCCCCTTGCCGTCACGGCACCATTCGGTGGCGAGATCGCCGGCTGCCTTGACTGCACGGACGTCCATGCCATCGACCTGGATGCCGGGGATCTTGAAGGAGGCGCCGCGGTGCGAAAAATCCGTCTCGGCCGACGAACGCGTTACCGAGGTGCCCATGGCATAGCGGTTGTTCTCGATGATGAAGATCACCGGCAGCTTCCACAGCGAGGCCATGTTGAAGCTCTCATAGACCTGGCCCTGATTGGCGGCGCCGTCGCCGAAATAGGTCAGTGTCACATTGTTGTTGCCGCGATAGCGATTGGCGAAGCCGAGGCCGGTGCCGAGCGAGACCTGCGCGCCGACAATGCCGTGGCCGCCGTAAAAATGCTTCTCCTTGGAGAACATGTGCATGGAGCCGCCCTTGCCCCTGGACAGGCCGCCGCGGCGCCCGGTCAATTCGGCCATGACGCCGCGCGGCGACAGTTCCATCGCCAGCATGTGACCATGGTCGCGGTAGGCGGTGATCATCTGGTCGCCGTCGATCAGCGCCATCTTCATGCCGGTGACAACTGCTTCCTGGCCGATATAGAGGTGGCAGAAGCCGCCGATAAAGCCCATGCCGTAGAGCTGGCCGGCCTTTTCCTCGAAGCGGCGAATGAGCAGCATGCGCCGGTAGGCGTCAAGCTCCTCATCCTTGGTGAAGTCGAGAGGCTTGGGGGCTGAAAGCCCTGCCGATTTGCCGTCGGATTTGGGTTTGGTTTTGGCAGGCGCTTTTCTGGCGGCGGTGGCCATGCATCACTCCCTGTTGGCGTCTCTTGCGGACACTGAGGGAGATCAGTTCTCCCGACCGATTTGGCAAAGGCTAACACGCGAGAAAGCGTTTCGCCATGCCGAAAAATGCATGGCTGACATGCGTCTAAGCGATTAAAATCGTTGAAAATATCGGCGATTAACTTGAATTTGGTTATCTTGCCGTGGCCGGTAGCATGATGGTGATTTCGTCGGCGTGGGACACATTGAGCGCCTTGCGCGCCTGCTCGTCGAGCATGTCCTTCTCCAGCGTGCCCTGATGCATCAGCTGAACCCGCCGCTGCAGATCGAGCCGGCGCGCCTTGACGGCATCGAGCTTACCTTGCAGGTCGACGGCTTCGGCCTCCAACCGGTATTTGGAATAGATGCCGAATTCGCCGTGGTAGGCGTGAAAACCGAAATAGGCGAGGAACGCGACGCAGAGCGAGGGGATGATCAGCCGACCGGTATTTCTCTGCTTGTGCTGACGTGTCCACATGACCTAAATCCCTTAGAGCGCCGCGCGCCCGCCTGGACGCGCAAAGGGCGCTCTAACCACTCTGCGACTCGCCCTTTCTCGCCCGATTGTGCTTAATGGACGGTTACGGGCGACTGGATCTGGCGGTGTTGAAACAAAAAAGGCGAGAATGCCCCGCCCTTTCGTTTTCGGATTTTCTGGGTTTTAGGATTTTCTGCGGCTCAGCCCTTCACGATCGACTTGCCGGCGTAGAGCGCCTGTTTGCCGAGCTCTTCCTCGATGCGGATGAGCTGATTGTACTTGGCCATGCGATCCGAGCGCGACAGCGAACCCGTCTTGATCTGCCCGCAATTGGTGGCGACGGCGAGATCGGCGATGGTCGAATCTTCGGTTTCGCCCGAGCGGTGCGACATGACCGCGGTGTAGCCGGCCTTGTGCGCGGTCTCGACGGCATCGAGCGTTTCGGTCAGTGAGCCGATCTGGTTGACCTTGACCAGGATAGAATTGGCGACGCCCATGCGGATGCCGTCGCGCAGCCGGGCCGTATTGGTGACGAACAGATCGTCGCCGACCAGCTGGGTCTTGTTGCCGATGAGGTCGGTCAGCGTTTTCCAGCCGTCCCAGTCGTCTTCGGCCAGCCCATCCTCGATGGTGATAATCGGATAGTCCGCGGCGAGCTTGGCCAGATACTTGGCCTGGGTCTTCGGATCGCGGGTCTTTTTCTCGCCTTCATAGACGTAGTTGCCGTCCTTGAAGAATTCGGTCGCGGCGCAGTCGAGGCCGAGCGCAACCTCTTCGCCCGGCTTGAAGCCAGCCTTCTCGATCGATTCCATGATGAAATCGAGCGCTGCGGGCGCGCTTTTCAAGTTAGGAGCGAAGCCACCCTCGTCGCCGACATTGGTGTTGTGGCCGGCGTCCTTCAGCCGCTTCCTCAGCGTATGGAAGATTTCCGAACCCCAGCGCACGCCGTCACGCAGTGTCGGCGCACCGATCGGCAGGATCATGAATTCCTGGAAATCGATCGGGTTGTCGGCATGGGCGCCACCGTTGATGATGTTCATCATCGGCACCGGAAGCACATGCGCCTTGGTGCCACCGACATAGCGGTAGAGCGGCAGGCCAGCCGCTTCCGCCGCAGCCTTGGCCACCGCCAGCGACACGCCAAGGATCGCATTGGCGCCGAGGCGGCTCTTGTTGGGTGTGCCGTCGATCTCGATCATGGTCTGGTCGATGTGGATCTGGTTCTCGGCTTCCATCCCGCCGATAGCCTCGAACAGCTCGCCATTGACGGCCTCTACCGCCCGCATGACGCCCTTGCCGAGGTAGCGGGCGCCGCCGTCGCGCAGCTCGACCGCCTCATGCGCGCCGGTCGAGGCGCCGGAAGGCACCGCAGCGCGGCCCATCGAGCCGTCTTCGAGCACGACGTCGACCTCGACGGTCGGGTTTCCGCGGCTGTCCAGGATTTCGCGCCCGACAATGTCGATGATGGCAGTCATTGCGATGTCCCCGATTGATCTGACGAAGCGTCGCGCACGTCTTAGCCAAAGTGCCGCAAAACGCAATCGGGGCGTCCGCAAATAGTGCCGCCACTTCCGCCACATCGAATCACGAAGCACAAGTTGCTGTCATCATAAGTCATGTCAGTCATAGGCCTTGGCGGCATGCGGCTTTCTGGTTTATGCTCACAGCTGCGCGGGGCGAAACAGGAGGAGTTTCGCCATGTCTCAGTTGAGCGGTATTGTGAGTTTGTTCCTGATCGCGGCGGCGTTTTTGACGTCGTGTGACACTCAGCAGCCTCAACAGGGCGCGGTAGAGTTGTCGACCCTTGCAGCGGAGTAGATATCCTGCAAAAAAGGCCCCCGGTTCAACCGGGGGCCTTTTGATTCCGGCAGAGCAAGATCAATGCCAATAAGGCTCGACCCTGTAGTAACTGTATGAAGCATCACGCGCGGCCTCGCCGTCGGCGCCCGTCAATTCGTTGATCGAATAGGCGGGAGCTGCCTTCAGTTGCTCCTTGGTGAACGGCACGACATAGCCGCCCTTGTTCTCGTCATAGTCGAGGCTCGCCCACGGAATGGCGTGGTATTTCTCGCCGATGCCGAGAAATCCGCCAAAGCCGATCACGGCAAACATGATTCCATTCGACAATTTGTCGAGCATGACATCCTCGATGTCGCCGATGTGCGTGCCTTCCGTGTTGTAGACGGAAGTGCCGATCACCCGCGAGGCAGCGATGGCTTCAGTGTGTCCTGTCTGGGTTGTCATGATGTGCTCCTCTTGTCGTTCACTTCAGCTTCGACAATGAGGAGAGGGCTGCGAAGGTTCCAGATTTTTATGGACGCGGTCATACGTGCAGGGCTGATCACTCAGCGAGGATGAAGGTGACCTTCATGTTGACGCGGTAGGCGGAGATCGTGCCGTTCTCGACGACGACCTTCTGGTCCTGGATCCAGGCGCCTTCGACGTTCTTCAATGTCTTTGCGGCGCGGGCAATCCCCTGTTCGATGGCGTCCTGAAAGCTCTTATTCGACGATGATGTGATTTCGGTGACGCGGGCGACGGACATGGCTTCCTCCTCCAAGGCACTCGGTTGCCTGGGCAGCGTACAACCGGCGCCTGTTGATCACAAGTTTCGGGTCGGACTTAGGGCTGGGCCGCTGAACTTGCTCAGCCCTTGGCGACGCGATCGAATGCCATCAGCCTCTCAAGCAGCGCCCGAAGGTCCTTCAGCGGCACCATGTTGGGACCGTCGGAGGGGGCGTTGTCGGGATCCTGATGCGTCTCGATGAAGACGCCGGCGACACCGACCGCAACCGCGGCGCGCGCCAGCGTCTCGACGAAGCGCCGATCGCCGCCTGACGAGCCGCCCTGCCCGCCCGGCTGCTGCACCGAATGCGTGGCGTCGAAAATCACCGGCGCGCCGATCTCGGCCATGATCGGCAGGGCGCGCATATCGGACACCAGCGTGTTGTAGCCGAAGCACGCGCCGCGCTCGGTGACCAGCACATTGGCGTTGCCGGAACCGGTGACCTTGGCGACGACGTTCTTCATGTCCCACGGCGCGAGGAACTGGCCCTTCTTCACATTGACGACCTTGCCAGTTCTTGCCGCCGCGACCAGCAGATCGGTCTGGCGGCTGAGGAAAGCCGGAATCTGCAGGATATCGACATGCGGCGCGACGAGCGCGCACTGTTCCTCGGTGTGGATATCGGTCAGGATCGGCAGCGAAAACGCCTTGCGCAAATCGTCGAAGACGGGCAGCGCCGCATCGAGCCCGGCGCCGCGCGTGCCGCCAAGCGAGGTGCGGTTGGCCTTGTCGTAACTGGTCTTGTAGACGAGGCCCAGCCCGAGCTTCTCGGTCAGTTCCTTCAGCGCGCCAGCCATGTCGAAGGCGTGCTGGCGCGATTCAAGCTGGCACGGGCCGGCAATCAGCGACAGCGGCGCGGTGTTGCCGAAGACGACATTGCCGACGGTTACGGACGAATTGGGCTTGCTCATGCTTTCTCCTGGAAAACGAAGACCGCACCCTGCCCGGATGCCGGCCGCACGACAATATCATCGCCGCGTATGTCATGTTCTACGGAACTTGCGGCAAGCAGCTTGGCGACCGTGTCGGCGGAACCAACTGAAAAGACGATCGCCGCGAAGCGGAGTTCCGATGGCGCGCCGGCAGGTATGCCGAAGCGCGATTCGAAAGCGACGGGGTCAAGCAGGGTCAAGGTCGCGTTCGGCAGCTCAAACGCAGTGCTGCTCCCCGGCACGGTCGCCGGACTGTGCGTCGCGATCGAAGTCAAACGGCGCTGTTCGGATGGCTCATTGCTGACCGCCACGACCTCGACAATGCCGTTTGCGCCATTGGCGTGGACCTGCAACGCGCTGCGGTCCACTTTCGGCGCATTGATCCGCTCGCAAGCAAACAGGAATGCGTCCGTCGCCCCGGTGCCGGAGGCGAAGGCCAGTTTGAACGATGCCGTGTCGCTGTTTCCCGCCGCGTCGGTGAAGGCGCGCGAAAAGCTCAGCATGTCTCCAGCCGACAGGCCGGCTTCGACATAGCGTGCGTGGTCGGCATCCGCACTTTGGGTGCCCAGGACAAGGGCGGAAAATCCCTCATTGCCGCAGCTGTCGCGATAGGCGCGATCGCGCGCGACGAAGACGTTGTCGTCAGCGACCGCTTTCGCCGCCGCTCGCGCATTGCCCACTGCCAGCAGCTCGAGATAGGTGCCGTCCTCAAGGAAGACGCAGCAGTTTTCCGTGCCGAAAGGATGGATGCCGGTCGGCGCCACGACAAAGCCAAGCGAAGCCAGCCGCGCCCGTGCCACGTCGAGGCTCGCGGTCGGCAGCACAAGATGGTCAAGCGGACAGGGGCCGGGCGGATAAGCGCCGGGCGAATGAGGGCGTGCTGGCATCGTCTCGATCATGCCGGCGCGGTGTGCATCATTCCGGAAGTTGGTTCAAGAGCCCTCGCCTGACGCGCACGGATTTCATATAGCGGCAGCGGTCGTCGCGATGGCTGTTCTTGGCCACGCTGCCTTGGCGACGCGCGAAAGCGGCAGGGCGCTGATCCGACCGAACCAACGGCCGCAGATGGGTGCGCTCCTGCTTCGGTCAGTTTCCCTTCAAGTCGCAGCCACAATGTCCGCCGAATAGCGCAATTCACGCAGCGGTTTGACCTGACTGGTCGTCTCGGCATAGAGCGGATGCGCCTTGTACGCGGCCAGAGCGGCGTCATCCTCGAACTCGGCATAAACGACCAAGTCGATCTCGTCCGAAAGCGGGTCGACCTTGCTGTTGAGCGTCACCTCGAACAGACGGGAATGGGGGATGTTGCCCAGCGCCAGCAAGCCCGTGCGTACGGCCTCGACGTCCTCTTTGTGCCGTGCGCTGAAGAAAACGATATGCCGGATCAACCCCAGCCTCCTCGATCGATGTGCAGCCATGTTTTGTGTGGGCAACACGATTGCGTCAACCGGCAACGATGTCGCGGCAACAACGCGTTGGGGCGATGGCGAGGAAACTTACATCATGCTGGTAATGTAGCGCACGATGCGGTTAATCTCCCTGACCGTGGTGTCGAGATAGCTGCCCTGATTGTAGAGCCCGTCCCAGATCAGGAAGAACGTGACGGCGCAGATGACGATGACATAACGCATGGCTAAAACTACTGCATCCGGGTGGCTGCAACCATAGTGATTCCGGCGTTGATCAGCGCCCTCCCCCAAAATCTTTCCATGATCCGTGCTCGCTTGCCTTGGCTCTTGAAGTTCCCCTTGATGACGTGAAAGATTGCTGCGGGGATTCATCGGGAAGCGGCGTTCGCGCCCTGCCGATGAACTGCGAGAGAGTTGGAAACCGGCGATTTTGCGCCGGCGCCGCAGAAGTCCCGGGGGCGTGACATGGCTCACAAGGAAGACACCGGCGTTGCGTCGGGCGACGCGGTCAAATTGGACGAATTCAATTTCGCCGAGACCGTCAAAGGCCTGCCGGCCAAGGCGCGCATGGTGCTGTCGGCAGCGATGAACCTGCCGCGTGGCTCGCTCAAGGTGAGGATGCCGGACGGCCGTGCCGTCCTCGTCGGCGGCAAGGGCCCGGGTCCGGACGCCGAACTGGTGCTCAAGAACTGGCGTTTGCCCGGCCGTGCCTTCACCGGCGGCACCATCGGCATCGCCGAATCCTACATCGACGGCGATTGGGACAGTCCCGATGTGACCAGTTTCCTGGAACTGTTCGTCGTCAATTCAGAAATCGGAGAGCGCATCGCCGGCGGCGCCAGCTGGTTGATCAACGCCGTCCAGCGTGTCCGCCACTGGTTCAACCAAAACACCCGCACCGGCTCGAAGCGCAACATTTCGGCGCATTACGATCTCGGCAACGCCTTTTACAAGGAATGGCTGGATCCGAGCATGACCTATTCGTCGGCGCTCTATGCGGCTGGTGCCAACGATCTGGAAAGCGCGCAAGCCGCCAAATATCGCGCGCTGGCCAAGGACACGGGCATCGGCGCGAACGACCACGTGCTTGAAATCGGTTGCGGCTGGGGCGGCTTTGCCGAATTCGCGGCGCGCGAGATCGGCTGCCGCGTCACCGGGCTGACGATCAGCCGCGAACAGCATGATTTCGCCAGAGCACGCGTCCAGAAGGCTGGATTTGCCGACAAGATCGACATCAAGCTGCAGGACTACCGCGACGAAACCGGTTCCTACGACCGCATCGCCTCGATCGAGATGTTCGAGGCGGTCGGCGAAAAGTACTGGCCCGTGTTTTTCGGCAAGATGAAGGATTGCCTGCGGCCTGGCGGCACCGCCGGCCTGCAGATCATCACCATCAACGAGAAAGCCTACGATACCTATCGCGCCCGGCCGGATTTCATCCAGCGTTACGTCTTCCCGGGCGGCATGCTGCCGACGCCGTCGATCCTGAAAACGCTCGGCAAAGACCATGGCCTTGCTCATCTGCGCGAGCGCATTTTCCCGGACGACTATGCCCGCACGCTCGCCGAATGGCGCCACCGTTTTTGTGGGTCATGGGAAAAGATCGTCCCGCTCGGTTTCGACGATCGCTTCAAGAAGCTCTGGGAGTTTTACCTGCATTATTGCGAAGCCGGCTTCCGCGCCAGCTACATCGATGTCCGCCAGGTGGTTTACAGGGCTTAGGGTGGCGACGACTAATTTCCGCATGGGATCAATTGGTTCTCCGTCGAACATCAAGTCGATGATGCGGTTCGAGCCGGCTGCTGTTCAACGGCGTGCCAGCCTTCAATAGCGTGCCAAGTCCTGACCGAAGCAGAGCTTCGCGCCTGAATCCGGTCGAGTCCATAAGGGAACAGATGACGTGCGGATGCATGTGCGCGGGCGGAGACGTCAGCGCCTGTCGTCGTCGCCTTGGGTGATCAGCCGCGCGCTGCGCTGCCCTGTCAGGTAGATCCATAGCCAGCTCAGCGAAACCGCAAGCCGGTTACGGAAGCCGATCAGAAAATAGATGTGCGCCAGGCCCCATAGCCACCAGGCCAGCCGGCCGGTGAGCTTGATCCAGCCGATGTCGATCGCGGCGGCGCGCTTGCCGATCGTCGCCAGATCGCCGTCATGCCTGTAGCGGAAAGGCCGCGGGTTCATGTCGCCGGCAAGCCGGGCCTTGATCGTCGCGGCGACATGCCGGCCCTGCTGCTTGGCGGCGGGTGCTACGCCGGGCACCATGCGGCCATCCGGCCGCAGGACGTGCGCAGCGTCACCGACGACGAAAATCTCCGGACTGCCCGGCACAGTCAGATCGGGGTCGACCAGCACCCTGCCCGCGCGGTCCGCTGCCGCCCCCAGCCATTCGGCAGCCGGCGAAGCGGCGACGCCTGCTGCCCACAGGATAGTCCTGGCCGGCAGATGCGTTTCACCGAAGACGACACCCTCCGCGTCGCAACGTGTCACGGGCCGACCGAGTTCGACCGTCACGCCAAGCCGCTCGAGCGCCTTGCTGGCATAGTCGGAGAGTTCCGGCGCGAAATTGGAAAGGATACGGTCACCGGCCTCGATCAGCACCACGCGCGTCTGCCGCGTATCGATGTTGCGGAACTCGCCGCGCAGCATCTCGTGCGCCAGTTCGACAATGGTGCCGGCCAGTTCCACGCCTGTTGGTCCGCCACCGACGATCGCCAGTGTCAGCAGCGCCTGGCGCCTGGCGGGATCACTTTCCCGCTCGGCTTGCTCGAAGGCGAGCAGAATGCGCCGTCGAATGGTGGTGGCGTCCTCCAGCGTCTTCAGCCCCGGTGCGAAATTCTCCCATTCGTCATGGCCGAAATAGGCGTGGCGGGCGCCGGTGGCCAGCAGCAGCGTGTCGTATCCAACCGCGCCGCCATCATCGAGCAGCACATTTCTGCCGGCGCGGTCGACGCCGCTGACGGTGGCCAGCAGTGTCGTCACATCCTTGCGCTTGCGCAGGAGATGGCGGATCGGCCAGGCGACTTCCGAGGTCGCCAGCGCCGTAGTCGCCACCTGATAGAGCAGCGGCTGGAAAAGATGATGGTTGCGCTTGTCGATCATGGTGATGCGCACCGGCGCGCCGTCAAGCGCGCGGGTGAGTTCGAGACCCCCGAAGCCCGCCCCGACGACGACGACATGATGGCTGGTTTCGTTCATCTCATTCACTCCGGGAGCAGGTTGGGCCAGGAGAGCAGGTGGGGCGGGAGCGCAGACTGGACAGCAATTTCGCCAAGGCTGATGTAGCGACTTTTGTGCACCGCAACAACATCCGACTTTGCCGACTGCACGCCGGAAGATGTCGCTGTTGTACATGCCCCCATCCTGCCGCCGAGTATAATTTCATCGAAGCAGACGAAAGGAGAGGAACTTGCATAGCGATCATGACGACGGTCCGGGGCAATATTCCTCGCCGCCTTGCTTCATGCACGAGCTCGACCCGGAATTCCGGCCGCCCCTATCCGACTGGAACGACGTGAAACGATGGCGCAAGGCCGAGCGCGAGCGGCTGATTGCGGCGCGCCTCGCTGTCCCGGCTGAGGTGCGGACGGCAATGTCGCAGCGCATCGGCAAAAACCTCGACGCGGTGATCGGCGATATTGCCGGCCGCATGGTCAGCCTCTACTGGCCGTTCCGCGGCGAGCCGGATTTGCGGGCCTGGATGGCTTCCGTCAATGAGCGCGGCGGCCGTACCGCGCTGCCTGTTGTCGTCGAAAAAGCCCGCCCGCTCATCTTTCGCGCCTACGCACCGGGCGACCGGCTTGAGAAGGGCGTCTGGAACATCCCGATCCCGGCTGGAGGCGATGCGGTGCTGCCCGACATCGTCATCTCGCCTGTCGTCGGCATCGATCCGAGACAGTATCGGCTGGGCTATGGCGGCGGCTTCTTCGACCGCACGCTGGCGGCGATGCCGTTCAAGCCGCTGGTCATCGGTGTCGGCTACGAACTGCAGCGCATCGCCACCATCTACCCGCAGCCGCATGACATCCCGATGGACCGGGTGGTAACGGAGGCTTTCAAAGCCTAGGCAAGTTCCGGCTTCATCCCGACCGCCGTCCGGTCGACGATCTCGCGCAAGGCGAACGACGAGTTGATCTTCGTCACATGCGGCATTGCCGACAGCCATTCCTTGTGGATGCGCTCATAGTCGACGAGGTCCTTTGCCGCGATGCGCAGGATATAATCGTATTCACCCGACATCAGGTGGCAGGACAACACGTTCGGGCAGCGCTTTATCGCCGCCTCGAAATCCGACAGTGTCTTTTCGAATTGCCCCGACAGCGATATATGCACAATCGCCGTCATCTGGTGGCCAAGAGCGGCATTGGACAGCCGGGCGTGGTAGCCGCGGATGGTTCCGGATTTCTCCAGATTGTCCAGCCGCCGCGAGCAGGCCGACTGTGACAGGCCGACCTTCTCGGCAAGCGCCGCGTTGGGTATCCGCCCATCCCGTTGCAACGTTTCGAGGATGGCGATATCAATCCTGTCGAGCGGCATTTTTCGGGATTCCTGCGACAATCCAGCTGTTTTACGCAACGATTATCGAACCGCACCGTCTTGCGCAAGCGTATTCGCAAACACCTACGCGACGATTCGTGGTTCACTGTCTCTCAACAGCGAACATGCCCCAAAAGGCTGGATCAGGAGGAGAAGAAGATGCGCGTCGGCTGCCCCCGGGAAATCAAGAACCACGAATACCGCGTCGGCCTGACGCCGGGATCGGTCCGCGAATATGTCGCGCATGGCCACGAAGTGCTGGTCGAGACCGGCGCCGGCGCCGGCATCGGCGCCGACGACAACGCCTATCGCGCCGCCGGCGCCACCATCGCCAAGACGGCCGCCGACGTGTTTGCCAAGTCCGACATGATCGTCAAGGTCAAGGAGCCGCAGCCCAACGAATGGGTCCAGCTCCGTGACGGCCAGATCCTCTACACCTATCTCCATCTCGCTCCGGATCCGGAGCAGACCAAGGGCCTGCTGGCCTCGGGCGTGACGGCCATCGCCTACGAGACGGTCACCGACGACCGCGGCGGCCTGCCGCTGCTGGCGCCGATGTCGGAAGTCGCGGGCCGCCTGTCGATCCAGGCGGGCGCCACCGCGCTGCAGAAGGCCAATGGCGGCCGCGGCGTTCTGCTCGGCGGCGTGCCCGGCGTGCTGCCTGGCAAGGTCACTGTGCTCGGCGGCGGCGTCGTCGGCCTGCATGCCGCACGGATGGCGGCCGGCCTTGGCGCCGACGTCACCATCATCGACCGCTCGATCCCGCGCCTGCGCCAGCTCGATGATATCTTCGGCGGCCGCGTCCACACCCGCTACTCGACGGTCGAGGCGCTGGAAGAGGAATGTTTTTCGGCCGACATCGTCGTCGGCGCCGTGCTGATCCCGGGTGCCGCCGCGCCAAAACTCGTTTCGCGCGAAATGCTGTCGGGAATGAAGAAAGGCTCGGTGTTGGTCGATGTTGCCATCGACCAGGGCGGCTGCTTCGAGACCTCGCACGCCACAACTCATGCCGACCCGACCTATGAGGTCGACGGCGTCGTTCACTATTGCGTCGCCAACATGCCGGGCGCGGTGCCGGTCACCTCGGCCCAGGCGTTGAACAACGCGACGCTGCATTACGGCCTGCAGCTTGCCGACAAAGGCCTGAACGCGCTGGTCGACGATCATCATTTGCGCAACGGCCTCAATGTCCACAAGGGCAAGATCACCAACCGCGCGGTGGCCGAATCACTCGGCTATGAGTTGGTCGAGCCGAAGGCCGTTCTCGCCGCCTGAACCTGCCGCTGATTCTCTCCCGACAAAGCCGCCGGCGCCCCGGCGGCTTTTTTTTCCACAAGAAAATTTCACGGTTTGCGATCAACTGGCCGGCTTTACCCGCTTTGCTTGCAATGTGTCATTACTGTGGCTTTTTTGTTACATCCGCCAGCACGGGCAGGTGCTAGACGGCTGACGGGTTTTTCAAAAGGCAGGGGCAATGATCAACAAACGATTCGCAAAATCTCTTCTTCTTGGCGCAGTTTCCGTTCTGGCGCTTGGTTCGGCTTCTCATGCCGCCGACGCGCTTGTGCCGGTCGTCGAGACGTCGGCGTTCAACTGGAGTGGCATTTATGTTGGCTTCGGCGTCGGCGCCGGCGCCAATGTCCACGAGCTCAGCAGCGATTTCCTTCCCGGCTTCTCGTTGAACGGCATTGGTGGTGAAGGCGTATACGGTGAGCTGACCGTTGGGTACGACTATATGGTGTCGCCGCGCTTCCTGATCGGCGGACTCCTGGACGCCCATATCGGCAACATTGAAACCACGCTCGACGTAGCTGGATTCGAGGCTTCGGTCCGCGAGACTTACGGTTTCGACGCTGGTCTGCGGGCCGGTTACCTGTTCACGCCGAACACGCTGGGCTATGTGCTCGGCGGCTATTCCTGGCAGAAATACGAACTCGACACCAACGCTGGTATTGACCTGGATTGGGACCAGAGCGGCTACTTCGTCGGAGCCGGCGTTGAAACGGCCATCAACAGCAACTGGACCATCAAGACAGAATATCGCTATACCCGCTTCGGCACCAATGATGATCTGCTTTCCGAGTTCGGTTTGCTGGATGGCGCCCTCAATATCGACACATCGCGGCATACGTTCCAGGTCGGGGCCAACTATCGCTTCGGCGCCCAGAATGGCGGCGTCGCCTCTTTTGAAGCGCCTGCCTACAACTGGACCGGCTTCTACGTCGGCGGCGCCGCCGGCGCGGGTGCGTCGGTGCATCAGATCGAAGTTCCGCCGCTTGGCGGGCTCGAGTTCAACGGGCTCGGCGGCGAAGGTGTGTTCGGCGAATTGAACGTCGGCTATGACCATGATTTCGGCAGCTGGGTCGCAGGTGTCATGGTGGATGCCCGCTACTCCGGCATGACTTCCGAGTTGGAATTTCCAGGCGGATCGATCAATCTGGATACCGATTACGGCTTCGATGTGCTTGCCCGCGTCGGCATGAAAGTCAACGAATCGACACTCGCCTATGTGCTCGGCGGTTACAGCTGGCAGCATTTCGATCTGAATGCGTCTTCGCCCATAGGCGACATCCTCGATTGGGACTCCAGCGGCTTCTCGGTGGGTGGTGGTCTGGAAACGGCCATGTCCAGCAACGTGACCGTCGGCCTCGAGTACCGCTACTCGCAGTTCTCCGAGGAGGATTTTTCCTCTGAACTTGGGCTGCCGGACGACACTCTCACCTCTACGCCTTCGTTTCACACCGTCCGCATTGGTGCGAAGTACAAGTTCAACTAATTTTCGAGCCGTCCAGACAACAGTCAAAGCCCGTCGGTCATTCCGGCGGGCTTTTTCTTTGGGTAAAGAAATATAATGCAGGCAGCAAAAAAGCGGAGCCAAAGCCCCGCTTCCTCTGATATCGAGATCTCCCGCCGGTTCATCCGCGGTCGGCAAATCGATCGACAATCATTCCATAACGCGACATTGCGACAGGCGTACGACAGCTGCGACCGATCCGGTCACGCGCGCTCGATCCGGCACTGGTAGCAATTGTTTCGTGCCGAGCGGACATGCACATAGGCGATGTCGTCGCGCTCGAACAAACTCTCGGCCCGCGCCGCGATAGCGCCCGTTGGGATGACGCCGCCGCTGCCGTACACGATGCGGTCGTCGCTGCCGTAGCCGCGCACGATGTAGTCGCTGCTTTCGAGAATTTCGGGAAGCGCCTCGGCCTCGGCAGCGCGCTCGCAAGGCTCGGCATGCAGGAAGATCGGACCGGTCTCGGCATAAGGCTGCAATTGCGGGAATGGCCGATAAGCCAGGACAAGGTAGGCTTCTCCAGCGGCGACGTTCTTCAGGCAGTGGCGGCAAGGCACGCCGTCACCGTCGGATATTTTCCGCTCTGGGATCAGGCCATAGGCGTCCGGCCCGCCGCGCTGCAAAGCTCTGACGCCTTCCGTGGGCAAGGCCTTGAATTGGATGGTCATGGTGAAATCTCCGATGTCGTCGACCGGAAATTACGTCGCTGCGCCAGCGCTTCCCACCCGATTCCTGCCAATCTGGATCAGTCCATCAGCGCGTCGAGACCGCGCACCAGCCCTGTGATCTCCTGTACCCGCCGGATAGCGAGCAGCGTGCCGGCCACATAAGGGGCAGCGGACGAGCCGGCGTCGTGGCGGATGGTCAGCCGCTCGTCGGGCAGGCCGAACAGCGCTTCGCAGGACAGGATGTAGGAAGGCAGGCGAAGCGCATGCACCTGCACCCCCTCACCCGTGCCAACCGCCGCACCGCGCGTTCCCGGCACACCGGAGACCTCCGAGACCGGCCGCGCGGTCGAAGCCTTGCGGACTTCGGCCAGCACTTCGGCAAGCTCGCGCGCCGTGCCGGACGGCGCGTCGGGTTTCCTGGCGCTGGCATAGTCGATGACCTCGACATCCGGCACGTATTTCGCCGCGATCAGGGCAAACCGCTTCATCAGCGTGGCGGTGATCGAAAAATTGCCTGCGGCAATGACGCCGACACGGTTGGCGCGGGCTGCAGCATCGATCTCGCCGAAATCGGTCGCACCCAGCCCCGAGGTGCCGATCACCACGTGCCGTCCGTTTTCGATGGCCAGCAGCGCGTGGTCCTTCACGACATGCGGTTTGGTGTAGTCGACCAGCACGTCCGACGGCACCTCCATTGCCTCGGCCAGCGAGGCGGCAACGATGATGCCGTTTGCCGGCAGGCCGACCAGCAGGCCGGAATCCTGCCCAGCGCCGCTGCGTGACACGGCCGCGGCCAGCGCCATGTCGCCTTGCGCCCCGATCGCCGGAACCAGTGCCTTGCCGACCCAGCCGGTCGCACCGGCCATCACCACCCGAATCATCATTGATCCTCCCATCGCCATTTCGAGCGCCACGCGTTCCCTTGGATGCGTGGCGAACGCTCCAACAGTTTGCCTCCGAGCTGAAGCATCGATGAAATTCAGTCTGCGGAGAAAATCATGGCCGCATGACGCTGGCCGCACGTTCGGCGAAGGTCATTGGATGCACCATCTCCTTCTTTTGCGCGACCGGTTCAAAGCCGAGCTTCTGATACAGCGGCAATGCCGCTGGATGGTCGAGCGTGCAGGTCTGCACCGTCACCCGCCTTGGTCCGTGCGACCAGGCGGCGTCGATCGCCGCACCCAGGAACCAGCGGCCGATGCCTTGGCCGGTGGCGTGCTCCATCATGCCAAAATAGGCCAGTTCCACTTCTCCCGGCAGATGCGGCTTCAGGTCGAAAAAGCCGGCCGGCGAGCCGTCGAGATACAGCACCCTGATGTCCCGGTCCTCGCGGTGGATCCCGGCAGAAAGCTCCTCGTCGCTCAGCCTCAGCACGTTGACCCAGTGCCATTTGCGGCCCACCCGATCCATCAAATAGCGGTAGAAATGCAGCGGAATGTCCTTGGTTTTCAGCAATGCGATCTGGCGGTTGTACGGCAGCGGCGGCGAATAGGCCGGCGGCGCATGCATTTCGAGAAACGTCACCGTGACCTCGATGTCTTCAAGCGCGCCGTTTTCCATCGCAGTCAGTCCTTGCCCGTCACGACGGGCGTATCGCCAAGCCCACCCCATTCGGTCCATGAACCGTCGTAGAGCCTGTTGTCGGTGTGGCCTAGCGTCTCGAGCGCCAGCGTGATCGCCGCCGCCGTAACGCCTGAGCCGCAAGAGGTGACGACCGGCTTTGACAGGTCGATGCCGGCGTCCTCGATCACCTTGCGCAACCGGTCTTTCGACAGCAACTCGCCATCCTCGGCAAGCGCCGAAAACGGCGCATTGCGCGCGCCGGGCATATGACCCGAGCGGACGCCGGCGCGAGGCTCCGGCTCGGTACCGGCAAACCGGCCAGGCGAACGCGCGTCGGCGATCTGGCTTTCTCCGGTCTCGACGATCCGGCGCATGTCGGCCAGGCTGGCGACGCGAGCGGCATCGAAGTCGGCATGGAACACGCAAGGCGCGATCTTCGTCGGCTCCGCCGTCACCGGCCGTCCAGCCGCTTTCCAGCGATCGAAGCCGCCGTCCAATATGTAGACCTGGAACACCCCCATGACACGGAACATCCACCAGGCGCGCGGCGCCGAGAAGAAGCCCGGGCCGTCATAGACAACGATGGTGTCGTCGGCCGAAATGCCCATGGCGCCGACATATTGGGCGAAATGCTGCGGCGACGGCAGTGTGTGCGGCAGTGGGGAATCAGGATCCGAGATCGCATCGTGATCCAGGAAACGGGCGCCCGGAATGTGCGCTGCGTCATATTCGGCGCGCGCGTCGCGTTTCTGCGCCGGCAAATACCAGGACGCGTCGACGATGGTCAGGCCAGGCTCGCCGAGGCGCTTCTGCAACCAGTCCGCATCGATGGTGAAAGGGCTGTCTTCGGCCATTGTTCTTCTCCTGCCCGCCTTCGATAATCTGTTTATCAGGCCGGCTGTTTATCAGGCCGGCGGCATTGGTCCAAAGCGTATTCGGAAGCGCCGGTTCTCGCGACCCTTCTTCTCGATCTTGCCGATATGGATCTCGCCGACTTCTCCAGTGCTCTTCACATGAGTGCCGCCGCAAGGCTGGCTGTCGATCGAGGCGTTCTCGCCAATGCAGACCAAGCGGATCTTGCCCGTGCCGACCGGCGGCCGAACATTCTTCGATTTCACCAGTCCCCGATTGGCCGCCAACTCCTCGTCGGTGATCAGCCTGACAAAGACCGGGTGGTCGGCCCGCACCAATTCCATCAGCCGGGCCGTCACGTCTTCCCTGGTGAAGCCGGCATCCGGAATATCGAAATCGATACGGCTGTCGTCCTCGGAAACCGAGGCACCGGTGATCGGGAACGGGCAGACGACGGTAAGCAAGTGGCAGGCTGTGTGCATGCGCATCAGCAGATGCCGCCTCTGCCAATCGAGGGCAAGCTTTACCGGCTCACCGACCTCAGGCACCGCCTGCTCAGGCGGCGGCACATGGATGATGTCATCCTTGGTCTCACCGGTGATGGTGGCGGCAACAGGGATCAGGCTGCCGTCGGCGCGTTCGAGGGTGCCCGTATCGCCAGGCTGCCCGCCCGACGTGGCATAGAAGATCGTCCGGTCCAGAATGATGCCGCCACGGTCGTTGACGGCGACAACCACGGCATCAGCCGTCCTGAGATAGGCGTCGTCGCGAAACAGGGCATCCGTCCTGTAAGCCATCACCCAACCTTTTCGAACGGCACCGAGATTGTGCTCCGCTGTTCCATCCAGCCCGGCACCGGCAGCTGCTTTTGACGCAGGAATTCCGGGTTGAACAATTTCGACTGATAGCGCGTGCCGTAGTCGCAAAGCACGGTCACGATGGTATGGCCGGGACCCATCTCACGTGCCAGCCGGATCGCGCCGGCAATGTTGATGCCGGTCGAGCCGCCGACGCACAGGCCTTCCTCCTGGATCAGGTCGAAGACGATCGGCAGTGCATCCTCGTCCGGAATCTGGAAGGAGAAATCCGGCGTGAACCCTTCCAGATTGGCGGTGACCCGCCCCTGCCCGATGCCTTCGGTGATCGAGCTGCCTTCGGATTTCAGCTCGCCGCTGGTGTAGAAACTGTAGAGCGCCGCACCGAGCGGATCGGCGAGCGCGATCTTGACGTCCTTGCTCCTGGCCTTGAGCCCGAAGGCGACCCCTGCCAGTGTTCCGCCGGAGCCGACCGCCGAGACGAAACCGTCGACCTTGCCGCCGGTCTGGGCCCAGATTTCTTCCGCCGTGGTGCGGGTATGGCCATCACGGTTGGCGACGTTGTCGAACTGATTGGCCCAGATCGCGCCGTTCGGCTCGGACCGGGCCATCTGCTCGGCCAGACGGCCCGACAGTTTCACATAATTGTTGGGGTTCTTGTAGGGAACGGCAGGCACCTCGATCAGCTCGGCGCCAAGCAATCTGATCGTGTCCTTCTTCTCCTGGCTTTGCGTCTCCGGGATGACGATTACGGTGCGGTAGCCAAGCGCCTTGGCGACCAACGTCAATCCGATGCCGGTGTTGCCGGCCGTCCCCTCGACAATCACCCCGCCCGGCCTCAAAAGTCCGCGCTGCTCGGCGTCGCGGATGATGAACAGCGCGGCACGGTCCTTGACCGACTGGCCCGGATTCATGAATTCGGCCTTGCCTAGGATCTCGCAGCCGGTTTCTTCCGAGGCTTTGTTGAGGCGGATCAGAGGCGTATTGCCGATCGCTTCGATCACAGAACGGGGCATGGAGATTCCTTTATGCTTGCGGCCGAACCCTAGAAACCCGAAGCTTGGGTTTCAAGGCAAGAATTTGCCTGGTCCAGCAGCATTTCCGGGCTGCAATTTCCTAAAACAGACGTTGCGTTGCGCCAATCATTGAAGCTCACCATTGAAAAGCGCTCTTTTCATCCGATTTCTTCACCGCTAGAGCACAGGCTAAGAAAAAGTCGCAGGGCATAGCATGACACTCTATCGGGCCGACCCGAAGCACGGCGTCGCCTGGATTACCGGCGGCAGCAGCGGCATCGGCCGTTCACTGGCCAAGGACCTTGCGGCGCAAGGCTATGTCGTCGCGGTGACGGCGCTCGACGACGATCCGATCGACACGCTTGTTGTCGAGACGGTGCAGATGCCGGGCCACGTCACGGCCTATCCTTGCGACGTCACCGACGAGAACCGCATGGCAAGGACGGTCGCGGCGATCGAGAAGGATCTCGGCCCGATCGTCTTGGCCGTGTTCAATGCCGGGAGCTATATTGCGACCGCCGGCGAAGACCTCACCGTCCGTGGATTTCGCCAGTCCTTCGATGTCAATTATTTCGGCATCATCCACGGCCTGGTGCCGGTCATCGAGCGCATGCGCGTCCGCGCGCGCGGCCATATCGTCCTGGTCGGTTCGGTCACTGCCTATTTCGGCTGGCCGACCACGGCCGCCTATGGCGGCACCAAGGCGGCGATCAATATCCTCGCCGAATCGCTGAAGTACGATTTCGACAAGATGAACGTCCGCATCCAGGTGATAAACCCGGGCTTCGTCGACACCCCGCTGACCGAGAAGAATTTGCTGCCGATGCCCGGGCTGATGCCGGTCAATCGCGCCTCGCGCCGCATGGCGCGCGGCATCAAGTCCGGCGGCTTCGAAGTCACCTTCCCGTGGCGCTTGAGCTGGGGCCTGAAGCTGCTCAGAATCCTGCCGAGACCGTTCTGCCGATGGGTCATCAGCACCGCGACCCGCTGGACGGCGCGTCCGCTTAATTTCGACCGAAAGCCGCCGAGCGAATAGATCGGCCATCAAAGTTGGCGATCCCGCCGCCGGCGGGACGTCGTTGCCTGTTTGCCATCGTGGTCATAGGCTGAGATTTATTGCATGGAGTCTGCGATGGGGCGACGGATCGTGCTTGCGATATTGGCTCTCGCCGTCATTCTCGTCCTTGCCTACGTCTTTGGCCCGCGCGTCCCAGCCGACATCACGATCCGCTTCGATCCTTCCGTGATCGGCGATGACCCGCAAGCCTATCTGACACGCAAAGAGGCGGCCGTACCTGATATCCACGACGGGCTGGAAAAGGAAATCATCTGGGCCAATCCGATGGTTCACGCCAGGACGCCGCTGTCGATCGTCTATATCCACGGCTTTTCGGCGTCGAAGGGCGAGGTTCGGCCGCTTCCCGACGAGGTGGCCGACCAGCTCGACGCCAATCTTTACTACACCCGTCTCACCGGCCACGGACAGGGCGGCGCCGCAATGGCGGACGGCAGCGTCAACGCCTGGATCAACGACTATGAGGAAGCGCTCGCCATCGGCCGAGCGATCGGCGACAAGGTGATCGTCATCGCCACCTCGACCGGCGGCTCGCTGGCAGCCTGGGCGGCGACGCAGCCGGGCGCATCCGACGGGGTGGCGGCAATAGCGTTCATCTCGCCGAATTTCGGCGTCAAGGCTTCCGGCGCCGAACTTCTGACCATGCCGTGGGGCCGAGAGATCGCCGAGCTGGTTGCCGGCAAGGACCGCAGCTTCGTGCCGCGCAATGCGCTGCACGAGAAATTCTGGACCTGGCGCTATCCGATCGCGGCGACGCTGCCGATGGTGGCGCTGACCGAGCTGGCCTATGGCGCGCCGGTGGAGAAGGCGACCATCCCTGCCCTCTTCATCCTTTCCGATTCGGACAGGATCGTGCGGCCGGACCGCACCCGTGACATCGCCGGGCGCTGGGGCGCGGCGCACGAACTGGTGCCGGTCGACGATACCGGCGATCGGGACAACCATGTCATTGCCGGAGACGCGCTGTCGCCAGCAACCACAGCTTTCCTCGCCCAGCGCATTGTCGTCTGGGTACAGGCGGTGGTGAAGTAGATTTCTGGCGAAAAAGGCGACCGAAGCATCGCTCCGATCGCCTTTTTCATTGTGAGCAGCCGACCCGACAGGCGCGGGCCGGATGCGCTATCTGATTACGCAGCCCGCGCTGCTGGCCGCTTGCCGCCGAAACGACGCTTGTTGTTGCCCTTGAACGCCTTGGCGCCCTCCGGCTTGCGTTCGCCGGCAAAGGCCGGCTTGTCGCCGAAGCGCTTGTTGCCGTTGTTGTGGCCGCCCGGCCGCCTGCCGTCGCGACGACCATTACGGTCGTTGGCCGGCTCGAAGCTGCGCTCGTTCTTTTCGGCAGGATTGCGCTGCGGGTCGGGACTGCCGAGATGGTCGGCAACGATTGGCAGCTTGGTGCGGATGATGCGCTCGACCTGACGCAGCTTGCTGTTCTCGGACGGGTCGCAAAGCGTGATGGCGATGCCGTCCATGCCGTTACGGCCGGTGCGGCCGATGCGGTGGACATAGCTCTCCGCCTCGTCCGGCAGGTCGAAATTCACCACATGGCTGATGCCGGGCACGTCGATGCCGCGCGCCGCGATATCGGTCGCCACAAGAATGCGCACCGAACCCTCGCGGAAATCGTTCAGCGCCTTCTGGCGGGCGTTCTGCGACTTGTTGCCGTGGATGACGGCGACCTTGAAGCCATCGCGCTCGAGATCCTTGGTCACCCTGTCGGCGCCATGCTTGGTGCGCGAAAAGATGATGACGGACTTCATCGCCTCGTCGGCGAGCATCGTCGCCAGAACCTGGCGCTTCTGTTTGGTACGGGCAAAGACGACGCCCTGCACGATCTCGGCCGCCGCAGTGCTGTGCGGCGCCACTTCGACGCGGATCGGGTTCTTCAGCAGGCCTTTCGCCAGCTCGGCGATTTCGGCCGGCATGGTCGCCGAGAACAGCACCGTCTGACGGTCCGGCGCGGTCGCCCTGGCGATGCGCTTGACGTCGTTGATGAAGCCCATGTCGAGCATGCGGTCGCCTTCGTCGAGCACCAGCCATTTGGTGTCGGCAAGCACGAGGTCGCCCTCACGCACCAGATCGGTCAGCCTGCCGGGCGTGGCAATCAAAATGTCGACGCCGGGAGCGATCTTCTTCACCTGGCTGAAGCGCGAGACGCCGCCAAGCACGAGTGCTGTCGAGACATGCGCGCCCTTGGCGAGGAGCTTGATCATCTCTTCGATCTGCACGGCGAGTTCACGCGTCGGTGCCAGGATCAGCGCACGAGCGGTCTTCGGCCGGCGCTTGGTGCCGAGAGCGATGATCTTCGAAAGGATCGGCAGCGCGAACGCCGCGGTCTTGCCCGAACCAGTCTGGGCGATGCCGAAAATGTCACGGCCTTCCAGCTGCGGCGGGATCGCCTGGGCCTGGATCGGCTTCGGATCGGTGAAGCCTGCGCCATGGGTGGCCTTGAGCAGCGCGCCCGTAATTCCAAGCGCTGCGAATCCCGAAAGCTCGCCAGTGTTCTTACCGGTCAGATTGTCGTTACCGGTCAAAGTGTTTTCGTTGTTCAAAATATTCTTCTTTCACGCGGCTCCTGGCCGCAAACATCAATGGCGGCAGGGCGCAACCTGCCGTCGAAAAACTGTCATGAAACGACAAGGCGGGCGGACGTTATCGTCCGCACGGCTGCGCTGTCGTGCCCGCAGGCATCATGCCACGGGGCTTTTTCGCCGCCTTGCCGATGTGCCGGAAAGAGGGAAAACAGACGCAACCAGTCTCATTCGTCGAGAAGGCCGGATAGGTCCCGGCCCAAGCGCCTATGCCGCCGCATATGGCCCAGTTCGCCACGAAATGCAAGGGCCGTTATGTTGCAGCGCAGCAAAAACAGCCACGACGAGCAGCCGTGAAGGTCTGCTCAAGCTTCTCGCGGCCATTCCCTCGCCCCATGCTGGACGAACAGAACTCTATTTGAGTGTCTTTCACCCGATACGCAACGACGTAGGGTGTGCCGGAAATCACCAGTTCACGAGTGCCGTTGATCTCGCCGACACGTCCGATAAACGGATTCGCGGACAACAGCCGAGCCGTCTTTGAATGAATGTCATTAACGAGGCGGGCGGCAGCACGCGGGTTATGCTGGCCGATGTAGTCGCCGATTGATGCAAGCTCGATCAGATAGTGTCGGGTCCAGACAATTCGCACCGACCGCTATGCCTGACCATATTTGTTGAGAACCGCCGCGATCTCTTCTTCGTTTGCGAAGTCTCCGCGGTCGGCGGCCTCGATCCCCGCCTGAACACCGGCGATCCACTTTTCCTGCCACGCCAGAGAACGGCCATGGGACAATGCGTCCTCAATGATCTGATCGCGAGTCAGGGTTGAGCGCGAGGCCAACATGTCGATCCGGCGGTTCAAATCCTCGGATATTTCTATGCGGTTCTTCATGAGTTTAGTTTGCCATATCCGGCGAATGCCTGCCAAGAAGTTTCGCTGTTGAAGGCTGTTTGTTCCCCGTTCGATCCGGGTGCCCGCCAGCCTATCGAGACCGACGCGAAAAGCGGCGCTTGCGCTCGCTTACCGCCATGATTACCACAAATCAGCTTTCCGTTTTGGGGACCGAGCGATGAAGGACGTGCTGAAGGAACTCGAGCGCCGCCGCGCCATGGCGCGTATGGGCGGCGGCAAGGCCCGTATCGACGCTCAGCACAAGAAGGGCAAGCTCACCGCGCGCGAACGCATCGACGTCTTTCTCGACGAAGGCTCGTTCGAGGAGTTCGACATGTATGTCGAGCATCGCTCGACCGATTTCGGCATGGAGAAAACCAAGATCGCCGGCGACGGCGTCGTCACCGGCTGGGGTACCGTCAACGGCCGGCCGGTCTATGTCTTCGCCAAGGACTTTACTGTGTTCGGCGGCTCGCTGTCCGAGGCCCACGCCGAAAAGGTGGTCAAGGTGCAGGAGATGGCGCTGCGCAACCGCGCACCGATCATCGGCCTCTACGACGCCGGCGGCGCCCGCATCCAGGAAGGCGTGGCAGCACTTGGCGGCTATGCCGAGATCTTCCAGCGCAATGTGCTCGCCTCCGGCGTCATCCCGCAGATTTCAGTGATCATGGGCCCTTGCGCCGGCGGCGACGTCTATTCGCCGGCAATGACCGACTTCATCTTCATGGTGCGCGGCACCTCCTACATGTTCGTCACCGGCCCGGACGTGGTGAAGACCGTCACCAACGAGACGGTAACCGCCGAGAGCCTCGGCGGCGCCTTCGTCCACACGACGAAGTCGTCGATCGCCGATGGCGCTTACGACAATGACGTCGAGGCGCTGCTGCAGATGCGCCGGCTGGTCGATCTGCTGCCTGCCTCCAACACGGCTGAAATCCCCGAGATCGAATGTTATCAGTCGGTCACCGATCATGATCTGTCGCTCGACCGACTGATCCCCGACAACGCCAACAAACCTTACGACATCAAAGAGTTGATCCTTAAAGTTGCCGATGAGGGTGACTTCTTCGAGATCCAGCAGGATTTTGCAAAAAACATCGTAACCGGCTTCGGGCGCGTCGAAGGGCGCACGGTCGGCTTCGTCGCCAACCAGCCGATGGTGCTGGCCGGCGTGCTCGATTCGGACGCCAGCCGCAAAGCGGCGCGGTTCGTACGCTTCTGCGACTGTTTTTCGATTCCGATCGTCACCTTCGTCGACGTTCCAGGCTTCCTGCCCGGCACCGCGCAGGAATATGGCGGGCTGATCAAGCATGGCGCCAAGCTCTTGTTCGCCTATGCCGAAGCGACCGTCCCGAAGATCACCGTCATCACACGAAAAGCCTATGGCGGCGCTTATGACGTGATGGCGTCGAAGCATCTGCGCGGCGACATGAACTATGCCTGGCCGACGGCGCAGATCGCAGTGATGGGCGCCAGGGGCGCGGTCGAGATCATCTATCGCAAGGACATCGGCGATGCTGAGAAGATCGCAGCACATACAAAGGCTTACGAGGATCGCTTCCTGTCGCCCTTCGTCGCCGCCGAGCGCGGCTATGTCGACGAGGTGATCATGCCGCATTCGACCCGCCGCCGCATTGCGCGTGCGCTGCGCATGCTGCGCAACAAGGACATGCAAAACCCCTGGAAGAAGCACGACAACATTCCGTTGTGAGGCGCTGATGTCGCGAAAGCGACCACAGCAAAAGCTCACTCCGCTTCCGCGGCGCCGAACCCTGCGCCCATCGTCGCGCGGACGGCGCCCGACCACGGCGTGGCATGATTGTCGATGCGCATCTGGAAGATAAAATAGGTCGGCGAGCAGAAGCCGACACCTTTCACCTTGCCGATACCAGGCGTGTCGGGCGGCAGCGATTGGCACATGTAATCTTCGCGGCAGAAATGATCGGCCGAGCAAGCCGGCCGGTTGCCGCGATTGACGGCGCCGCCCAGGCACTGGTCGAAATTATTGGTCGCCACGCAGATGTCGAATTTTTTGCCGCCGACCAGCCCGCAGATCTCGTTCGGCATCGGCTTGCCCGGCTTGAAGCCGGCAAAGGCACGGTCCTTGTCATTGCATCCGCGATAGGCGATGCCGGCCGGCACACCGATCTTCGGCGGCCGGCAGGTGTAGGCGGTGCGCGAAATGTCGGTGGCGAAGGCCGCGAACTGGCCGCTAATGCTGTAGCGGTCATTGAAAGGCTGCGTGCCGTTGCTGGCGATCGAGCCGGTCAGGCATGGATGGCCGGAGAACATCTTTTCGCTGTCCTTGGGCAGCAGGCATTGCGCCAGTTTCGTCCGCACCCCCGATGCGGTCGCCAGCGCCGTGCAGACGGTGCCGCCACCGCATTGCCAGGACGTACCGAAGCGGGCCGCATCCTCCGGCATCAAACATGGCATCGCCATCTCGGCCGGTGCGTAAGCGACCTCGCTGGCGTCTTTCCATACGGCCGGCGGCGCGAAGGACAGCGGGCGGAGGCGGTTCGGCTCCTTGCCGTCGGCGGTCGCACGCAGCCAGGCTTCGCGCCGCGGCATCTCGGCATGGAGATGCGGCGAGATGCCGACCTCGATGCGGTTCAGCGGCGATGTCGTCTTGTCGTCGAGGCCGATGAAATGGAAACCGGCGGTCGAACCAGCCTGATGGCAACCCTGGCAGGCGCCATTGTCGAGCCGCTCGACCAGCGCTTCCGGCGTGCGCAGCAGCTTCAGCGCGGAATAGTCCAGCCCGGAAAAATCCGCGGGCTGGAACAGCGGCGTGAAAGGGTGATTGGCCTGCCTCGCGCTGCCGAAAGTCGACCATGAGACGACTTTCTTCGCCAAGAATTCATTGGGGATTTCGTAGACGCCGAGATCGACCGCCGCGAGATTGGCGCTGAGATAGTCGGCGAGTTTTGCTTTCAGCGCGGCGTCTTCCGAGAGCAGCGCCACATCCGGCGTGTTTTCCAGCGGCTTTTCGCTGACCGTCTCTCCATCGACGCCAAAAATCCGCATGAGGTAGGCAGCCTGGCCGCCAAATTCGGTCTCCTGGCCGGAGGGAAAGCGCACCATCTGGGCGTTGAGCTCGAGCTGCTTGAAGCTCAGTCCGGCCTTTTCAAGCGGCCCGCCGATGAGCCAGCCGATGTCGACGGTCTCATCGAGCTGCGGCGTCCAGCGTCCGGCAACGCCGACGCAGCCGCCATCGGCGTCCGGCGCGACGCTATAGATGGCATTGAAATTGAACGGCAAGCGCGAGGCCAGAACCTTGCCGTTTTTCTTGAAGCTGTAGGCAAGACGGTAGATGAAACGGACCTCGCCGCAGCCCCCGTCGCCTCGTATTTCGGCGAAATCACGCCGATCGAGCCGGTTGACGACACCGACCAGCCGAATGCGCGCGGCGTCGGTCTTCAGCCAGCGCATGTCGATGATGCGGCCGACATTGCCGTCGGTGACTTCGTAGAGCGACCGCCCGCCACCCTTCATCTCGGCGCGCAGCGCGGCGACATCGCCACCAATCGTTTCGACGATCTGATGATAGGCCGGCGCCTTGTCATAGAGCGTCTTCAGGTCGCCCTTGCCTTCGACATCGAAAATGCCGGCGAAATCAAAACCCCTGGCGTCGAGACCGGCCAGCACGGCCGGATCGTCGACGATCATCACCGGACCTTCGGCGCGCGCCAGGCTGGCCAAGAAAAAATTGGCGAAAATCACGGCGATCAAGGCGAGCCGACGGTTCATTCAGCGGTCATCCCGTTGCGATTTTCGGCCAGCTCGCGCAGCACCGGCACCAGCCCCAGCGGCAGATCTTCAGCGATCAGCCCAGGTCCGAAACGGCTGCCGGCCTCAGCATGGATCCAGACCGCCGCGCAGGCGGCTTCGAAAGTCGGCATGCCTTGCGCCAGGAACCCGGCGATGATGCCCGACAGCACGTCGCCCGAACCGGCGGTGGCCAGCCATGGCGCGCCGTTGCCGTTGATCGCCGCCCGGCCATCGGGCGCCGCGATCACCGTGTCCGCGCCCTTGTAGACGACGATGGCGCCGGCGCGCGCGGCGGCAGAGCGCGCCTTGGCCAGCTTGGACAGGGTCTTGTCTCCGGCGATGTCCGCAAACAGCCTGGCGAATTCGCCCTCATGCGGCGTCAGCACCAGCGCCGGTGCGTTCGGGCGACGGGCGGCTTCGAACAGAACGTTGGGCGCATCGCGAAACGAGCTGATACCATCGGCATCGAGCACCAGCCCGTCGACCCTGCCGTCCTGCCGCTCTCCGGCGGCCAGCACGCCGAGGGCAAAATCGCGGGTTTTTTCGCCGACGCCAAATCCGGGTCCGAGGACGAACGCCGATGGCCGGCGGCCGTCGATGAATTCCTGCACGTCCGCGATGCTGTCGGCCTTTTGCAGCATGATCGAAGTCAGATGCGCGGCATTCACCTGCACGGCATTCGCCGGCGACAGCACGGTCACCGCCCCTGCCCCGCTTCTGGCCGCGGCAAGCGCCGATAGCCGTGCGGCACCGGTCGCCGATGGCCCGCCGGAAAAGACGCCGACATGGCCGCGCCTGTATTTATGCGCGTCGACGGCTGGGACCGGGAAATTTTCGAGCCAAAGCGGCGGGATGTTCTCGAAGGTGAGTGGTTCAAGCGGCGCAACGATATCGTCGCTAATGCCGATGTCGGCAAGCACCAGCTCGCCGCACATCTCGCGCCCCGGCAACAGCAGATGGCCGGGCTTTTTTCGCGCAAACGTCACCGTGATTCGGGCGCGAAATGCCGGGCCGAGAATCTGGCCGCTCTCGCCTGACACGCCTGAGGGCAGATCGACCGCGACGACAGGCAGGTTCAGTTCTGTCGCAACCTCGACCGCCCTGGCGGCATCACCGGACAGCGGCTTGGACAGCCCTGCCCCATAAAGCGCATCGACCAGGATCGAACCTTTATCGGCAGCAAATTCCGACAACGGCCGTGGACTGACCCGGCATTCCGACGCGGCGAGCGCCGCGTCGCTGCCGGCTTTGGGCGAGCCGGATGCCCACAGCAAGACGTCGACGGCGCTGTCCCCAAGAATGCGGGCGACGACATAGCCATCGCCGCCATTGTTGCCAGGCCCGCACAGCACGTGGACACGCCTGGCAGCCGGAAAATGGGCGAGCACCACCGCAGCGACTGCGGCACCCGCATTGCGCATCAAGCCAATGCCATCGAATGGTCCGGCCGAAATCGTCAACCGGTCGGCCTCAGCCATTTCGGCCGGAGACAGAATTTCATTGCTCATGGATGCCGATCCGCATTGGCTCAAGCCGATCCTGTGGTCAAACCCGATCCATTTGGTCAAACCCCGATCCTTGTGGTCAAACCCCGATCCCTGGAGTCAAACATTGTCCAGTTTTAGGTTCGAAGCAAACTGCGATGAAATGGCACGATCTATAAGCACATCGTTAGGGACAATGGCGTCGTCGAAGCACAATTGCCCGCGAAATGCTCTATCTGCCCAATTATTGTGCGGACGGTAGCGCCGACAATGTGTAGGTTCCCAGTATCCATGGCGCAGCCAATGCAGCGAATGACGCGAATTTAGCCCTCAACGCGGCATGGCATCGAAATCGCGTGATACCGCTTCGAATCCCCTCAAATTGGCACAGTTCGTGCTTGAAAGAGGCGCAAGCGGGGCTCACAACCCGTCTTTTTTGACAGTGGAGGCCACTTTTACATGAAAAAGATCGAAGCGATCATCAAGCCGTTCAAGCTAGACGAAGTGAAGGAAGCGCTTCAGGAGGCCGGGCTGCAAGGCATCACCGTTACGGAGGCCAAGGGTTTTGGCCGCCAGAAGGGCCATACCGAACTCTATCGCGGCGCCGAATATGTCGTGGATTTTCTGCCCAAGGTGAAGATCGAGGTCGTGCTCGGCGACGACGCGGTCGAAGGCGCCATCGAAGCCATTCGCAAGGCGGCCCAGACCGGCCGCATCGGCGACGGCAAGATCTTCGTCTCCAACATCGAGGAAGTCGTGCGCATCCGCACCGGCGAAACAGGGATGGACGCGGTCTGAGGATTCTGATTTCAGATCATCTCCTCGAAACGTCATCAGACAGGGAAACATGACATGACGACAGCCAAAGACATCATGAAGCAGATCAAGGACAACGACGTGAAATTCGTTGACCTGCGCTTCACAGATCCGAAGGGCAAGCTGCAGCACGTGACGATGGATGTCGTTGAGGTCGAGGAAGACATGTTTGCCGACGGCGTCATGTTCGATGGGTCCTCCATCGCCGGCTGGAAGGCGATCAACGAGTCCGACATGGTGCTGATGCCCGACACCGAGACGGTGCATATGGACCCGTTCTTCGCGCAGTCGACCATGGTCATCCTGTGCGATATCCTCGATCCGATCTCCGGAGAATCCTACAATCGCGACCCGCGCGGCACCGCCAAGAAGGCTGAAGCCTATATGAAGGCGGAAGGCATCGGCGATCAGATCTTCGTCGGCCCGGAAGCCGAGTTCTTCGTGTTCGACGACGTCAAGTACAAGGCCGATCCGTACAACACCGGCTTCAAGCTCGACTCCACCGAATTGCCGTCCAACGACGACACCGACTACGAGACCGGCAATCTCGGCCACCGCCCGCGCATCAAGGGTGGCTATTTCCCGGTGCCGCCGATCGACTCGGCGCAGGACATGCGCTCTGAAATGCTGACCGTGCTCGCCGAAATGGGCGTGCGTGTCGAAAAGCACCACCACGAAGTCGCCGCTGCCCAGCACGAGCTCGGCATCAAGTTCGACACGCTGGTCCGCAACGCCGACAAGATGCTGATCTACAAATATGTCGTGCACCAGGTCGCCAACGCCTACGGCAAGACGGCCACCTTCATGCCGAAGCCGGTGTTCGGCGACAACGGCTCGGGCATGCACGTCCACCAGTCGATCTGGAAGGGCGGCAAGCCGACCTTCGCAGGCAATGAATATGCCGGCCTCTCGGAGAGCTGCCTGTTCTACATCGGCGGCATCATCAAGCATGCCAAGGCGATCAACGCCTTCACCAATCCGCTGACAAACTCCTACAAGCGCCTGGTGCCGGGCTATGAAGCGCCGGTGCTGCTCGCCTATTCGGCCCGCAACCGCTCTGCCTCCTGCCGCATTCCATTCGGCTCGTCGCCGAAGTCCAAGCGCGTCGAGGTCCGCTTCCCCGATCCGGGCGCCAACCCCTACCTCGCCTTTGCCGCCATGCTGATGGCCGGGCTCGACGGCATCAAGAACAAGATCCACCCGGGACAGCCGATGGACAAGGATCTCTACGACCTGCCGCCTAAGGAACTGAAGAAGATCCCGACCGTCTGTGGCTCGCTGCGCGAAGCGCTGCAGAGCCTCGACAAGGACCGCGGCTTCCTGAAGGCCGGCGGCGTCTTCGACGACGACCAGATCGACAGCTACATCGAGCTCAAGATGGCCGAAGTGATGCGCTTCGAAATGACCCCGCATCCGGTCGAGTACGACATGTATTACTCGGTCTAACTCACCGAAATCGTTGCAAAAAGAACCCCGGCACAAGCCGGGGTTCTTGCTCGGGCAGACCGCCGGAGAGACTACGGCGCCGCGTTCCATTCGATGCGCAAAAGACGCTGCATTTCTGAATTTTTGCACACGATCCTTCCGAAAATCCATCCCATTCCTGGGTCTTTGACTTTTTGTGAGCAGCGGCCGTCGACGAAGCCGTTGCCGCAATTTTCGACCTGGAACACAATCGAGGTCGCAAAAAATTCTGCTGCGGACCATGATGGCGCCGATCGATTGTCTTTCGCCATCCGGCTTGTGCAGACCCAATGCTTTTCATCCCGCTTCCTTTCGTCGTCGCCATCCTGCTGCTCATTCTCTTCGTCACCGTCGCCCGGCGTGACGACGATGCGCAGCCAAATGTGCCGTTTCTCACTTTGATTCTGGTGGCCACCTTTCAATCGACGCTGTTGGGTCTGCGTTGGGGTTACGGCGTGGATGGCGTTGGCCGCATCCTTCCTGTCGTCGCGGCAACTGTACCGCCGCTTGTCTATGGCGGCGTGTCCGGGCTGGTCCGGAAGAGTGACCTTTCAACCCTCCTGCGCGTCGGTCTGCATCTTCTTCCAGCTGCCGGCGTGGTGCTGCTTATCGCGCTATGGGGGGACGCCATCGACATCGGCATTGCAGTGATCTTCGTCGGTTACGCGATGGCGATACTGCTACTGATGCGGTCGGGCGCGGATGCGCTGCGCCTTGCGCCTTTCGAGAATGCTGGATCTACCTATCGTGCAATCCTCTTCGCGGCATCTGCCCTGCTTCTGTCGGCGGCGATGGACATCTTCGTCTTTTTCGATTTTGCATGGACGCGGGGAGCCCACACCCCGCTGCTGGTCACCATTGCAAACCTTGCAGTGCTGGCTCTGCTGTCAATTGCCGTCGCGACCGCCAGCCGCCGCGGCAGGCCCGCTCAGACTCTCGGAATTACTCCCAGATTGGAGATAGCGGAGGATAGGGAAACCATCGCCGCAGTTCAGGTTCTGATGGAGACGAAGCGCGTCTATCGCGATGTCGATCTCAATCTCGATCGGCTGGCCCGCAAGACAGGAATTCCAGCCCGGCGGATTTCCGCGACGATCAACCGTGCGACGGGCAAGAACGTCTCGCAATATGTCAACGATCACCGGATCGCAGAAGCGTGCGACCTACTGACAGACACCGAGAAGCCCGTAACCGAGATCATGTTCGACGTTGGCTTCCTGGCCAAGTCCAACTTCAACCGTGAGTTCCGTCGCGTCACCGAAATGACGCCGCTCGAATGGAGGCGGAAGAAGGCTCCATCTGAGAGTCTCACGGCCTAAATCGCGATCGAGCACGGCCTGGAACGCGTTTCAGGTCTCTTTTCCCGCCCGGTTGATCACACTGGCGGCATGAACACGATCACCGAACACGACCGCAAACTGGCCGCAGCGCTCACCTCTCTATCTCTCGGATCTGCCCCGGACACCGTCGAGATACAGAAGAAAGACCTCCGGCGTCTCATCCTTCCCGTCTGCCTGTCGGCGCTGGCTGCACTAGTCGTCGCCACCGTCGCTTTCTACTCGCCAAAGGCATATCGCCGTTTTGAAGACAGGGTCCTGACGACGACAGGCCTGACAGGCAGCGCGGCCGACAACGCTGTTGTCGCGCCCGTCGAACAGGCGAGCCTTCCACAGGTCGAGAAGCAAGCAGCGCAATCTGCTGTCCGCCCACCCCTCGCCGCCCGCGAGATCACCGGCTCCGGCACGGTCATCGCACCGCGTGCCACGATGGTCTTCTCCAAATATGAAGGCAGGATCACCAACATCGCGATCGAACTGGGAGATTTCGTGGATGCCGGGCAAGCTCTGGTGATACTCGACGATGCGGGAGCCTGGTTCGCGCTCGAACGGGCCAGGGCCGCCACGGTCGCGGCGGATCTTTTGCTCACCGCCCGAACCATCGATCTCGACCAGGCGCGTTCCGCCCTCGGCCGCACCGCAACGCTTGCTGCCCGTGATGCTGCCTCCAAACAGCAGTTGGAGGAGGCGCGCAGCGCGGCCGAGAGCGTCGAAAACGCCGTTGCCCAGGCACGGCAGGAACTCGCAACCGCGGAGCTTGCCATCCGCATCGCCGAGGAGCCCGTTCGGGAACTGACGGTGCGTGCGCCCTTCGCCGGGACCGTGACCCGGCTCGACGCTCATATAGGCGACACCGTGCTCGCCCGCGTCGACAGTGTGCGCGAGAGCCAAAGCCTGCTGACGATTGCCGACACGACAAACATGGTGATCGATGCCGATGTGGTGGAAACCAGCATCGCATCACTTCGGCCTGGACTGCACGGCGAGGCAGTTCTCGACGGTTTTCCGGATCAGCCCTTCGCCGTCGAAGTTCTTCGGCTCGCACCCATCGCCTCCATCGAGAAGGGCACGATCACTCTGCGCCTCTCGCTCAGCGATCCGCCGGAAGGGATTCGGCCGAACATGGCTGCGGGCATCCGCATTCCCCTCATCGACACTCTCAGCAAGACTGGAGACACCAAGCAATGACACAAGACCCTTACATTGCTCTCGCGGGCGTGCGGAAAGGCTACCGCATAGGCGGCGAGGCGATCCCGATCTTCTCCGCGCTCGATCTAGCCATCCCGCGCGGCGATTTCGTCGCGGTCATGGGTCCGTCAGGATCGGGCAAGTCGACGCTGCTCAACATGCTTGCCGGGATAGATGCGCCGGATGCGGGGAGCCTCAGCATAGGCAATCATCGCCTCGACCGAATGGGCGAGGCCGCGCGCTCGACCTGGCGGGCGCACAACATGGGCATCGTCTTTCAGTTCTACAATCTCCTGCCGATGCTGAACGCCGCGGAGAACGTCGAACTGCCGCTGCTCCTGAAGCCTCTATCGGCTAGGGAACGCCGCGACCGGGTCGGAAAAATGCTCGATCTCATCGGGCTTTCCGGTCGCGAGAAGCAGTATCCCTCCATGATGTCCGGCGGGCAGCAGCAACGCGTCGGTATCGCCCGCGCCATCGTATCCGATCCCGGCCTGCTTCTCTGCGACGAGCCGACTGGCGATCTCGACCGGAAATCCGCCGACGAGGTGTTGGAGATGCTCTCATTCCTCAACCGTCAGCTGGAAAAGACGATCGTCATGGTAACGCACGACCCGCAGGCAGCGCGTTCGGCCAAGCGGACCTTGCACCTCGACAAGGGTCAGTTCGTCGAAGAGAAGAGGGCCGCCTCATGACCTTCCTCGATCTTGCCTGGAAGAACGCCTGGCGGAAGCCGCTGCGCACCGTCCTCCTCATGGTCTGCGTCGCTGTCGCCTTTCTCATTTACGGCCTGACGGCGAGCTTCCTCGCCGGTTCGCAGGGGGCTTCGGCCGCCAGCGAAGACATCATCGGCGTAATGAGCGCGGCGGGACGCACGCAAGCCCTGCCAAGGGCGCATCTCTCCCGCATTGCCGCCGAACCCGGTGCCGCCGCAGTCGGCTACATGGCGCGCATGCGCGGTTTTGTGGATGTCGAGAAGAACGTGATCGCGGTCAGCGCCGTCGAGCCGCAGGCACTCATGGCCGTCAACGGCAAGGAGCTCGGTCTGACGCCGGCGCTGGTCGAGGCGCTCGGCAAGGGGCGCGACCGGGTACTAGTCGGCCGCGCGCTGGCCGAAGCGCAAGGCTGGCGCGTCGGCCAGCGTATCGGCGTGACCGCGTTCCAGATTGCCAGGCAGGACGGGGGCCATGACTGGCGTTTTGAGATCGCGGGGATTTTCGAAGGTGAAAGCGCCAGCACCGACACATATTTCACCATTGCACGCTATGACTATGTCAATGCGGCCCGCGCGAGGGGCAAGGATACGGTGGATGCATTCATCGTTCGCCCGCGCGATGGCGTTAAGGCCGGTGCACTCGCCACCCGCATCGATGCGCTGTTCGCCAATTCTGCCGCCCCCACACGCAGCCAATCGGAAAAGCAGTTCCTCGAAGCGTTCCTGCGCCAATATGCCGATATCGGTCTGATCGTCGATCTCGTCACGGGTGCGGCTTTCATCACGCTGCTGCTGATTGTTGTAAATACCATGGTCTTCGCCGTGCGCGAGCGCACCTTCGAAATCGGCGTGCTGAAGACGCTGGGCATCTCCCGTCTCAGGATCATGGCGCTGGTGCTTAGCGAGACGCTGCTCGTCTTCATCATCGGCGGAAGCGTGGGCCTCGCTCTGGCTAAACTGGGGACCGTGCTTGCCGGACCGACCCTCGGGCTCGTCTTCTCGCCGCTCGTGCTGGTCAAGGCGGCGGCCATCGTCCTTGCTCTGGGCCTCGCGACCGGCCTGCTGCCTGCCATCAACGCCATGCGAATCCCTATCATCATCGCCTTCAGAACGAGGTAGTCGCCATGTCCATCCAGCTTAGACAGACGCTCGTTATGACGAGAGCCAATTTTTCCAGCCTGCCACGCCGCCTCGCGATCTCGCTATCCATGGCGCTGTCGGTAGCGCTGGTCGTCGCGGTCCTCGCCGGCTTCCTCGCCATGGCCAAGGGTTTCGAGAAAGCCCTGGCTGGCGCCGGCTCACCCTCTGTCGCCGTTGTCCTCGGAGGCGGTACGAACCAGGAGACCGGTTCGGATATCCCGGCCGATGCGATTCGCAGCATTCAATCGATGACCGGCGATATCGGAGTCGTTCGCAATGGCGCGGGAGGCCTGCTGGCATCCCGCGAACTTGTGGTTCCAGTGGATGTCGCCCGGGCGCAGGACGAAGCCTCGACGACGCTTGCGCTTCGCGGCATGGATGTTGGTGGTCCATCGATCCGCAATGGCGTCGCGCTATCGGCGGGACGCTTGTTTGCCCCCGGCGCCCGCGAGATCGTGGTCGGCTCGCGAATCGCCAGCGAATTTCCGGGATTCGGCATTGGCGATGCCGTCCGGCTGGGGGCCGTGGACTGGACGGTGACAGGGCATTTCGCAGCCAATGGCAGTGCGTTCGAATCCGAAATCTGGGGCGATCTCGATGCAGTTCGTGCTGCCTTCGACCGGCAAGGACAGGTGCAAAGCCTGCGTCTGCGCCTCACCGGTCCATCATCCCTGGCAACGCTGAACGCCAGGCTGACAGCCGCAAGCACTAGCCCTCTGGTCGCTGTTTCGGAAGCCGATCTCTACATCGCGCAATCGGAACGGATATCCAGCCTCATCCGTTTCTTTGGCTGGCCGGTGACGCTGCTTATGGCCATTGGCGCGACCGCCGGTGCATTGAACACGATGATGAGTTCCGTCTCCGACCGTACTGTCGAGATCGCCACCGTCCGCGCGCTCGGCTTCAGTCGGTTCTCGGCCTTTTTCGCGACATGGTTCGAAGCTTTCGCGATCGCGGCCGTCGGCGCGGCTTTGGGCATCCTTGCCTCCTGGCTTGTCTTCAACGGCTGGCAGGCCAGCACCATTGGCGTCAACAATGCCAGTACGAGCTTCCAGCTCACGGTCAACGGCGATGTCATGCTTACCGCGGGCGTGCTTGGCCTCGCCATAGGCGCCCTCGGCGGCGCGTTCCCGGCTATTGCCGCGACGCGGTTGCCGCTGACCGCCGCCTTGCGGGCACGCGGCTAGCGAGGTAGCCAGAATAACCAGGCTGACCCAGGCGCGGCGTCATCCTCGCCGGGATCGTCGATGTCAAAAAAACCCGGCGAAACCGCCGGGTTTTTGATGGATCCAGTCGCTGCAGACCTCTCAGGTCCGAGCCGTGACGAGCGCTCAAGCGGCGGCCGAAACCTCGGCGCTGGTCGGGACGGAGGCGATCGTCTTCAGGATCTGCGAGGCGATCTGGTAGGGGTCGCCCTGCGAGTTCGGGCGGCGATCCTCGAGATAGCCCTTGTAGCCGTTGTTGATGAACGAATGCGGCACGCGGATCGAGGCGCCGCGATCGGCGATGCCATAGCTGAACCTGTTCCATGGCGCGGTTTCATGCTTGCCGGTCAGACGCTTGTCGTTGTCCGGCCCGTAGACGGCGATGTGATCCATCAGGTTCTTGTCGAAGGCGGCCATCAGCGCCTCGAAATAGTCCTTGCCGCCGACTTCGCGCATATAAGCGGTCGAGAAGTTGGCGTGCATGCCGGAACCATTCCAGTCGGTGTCGCCGAGCGGCTTGCAGTGGTATTCGATATCGATGCCGTATTTCTCGGTGAGGCGCTGCATCAGGTAGCGGGCCATCCACATCTGATCGGCGGCCTTTTTCGAGCCCTTGCCGAAGATTTGGAACTCCCATTGGCCCTTGGCCACCTCGGCGTTGATGCCTTCATGGTTGATGCCGGCGGCAAGGCAGAGGTCGAGATGCTCCTCGACGATCTGCCTGGCGACGCTGCCGACATTGCTGTAGCCGACGCCGGTGTAGTACGGGCCTTGCGGCGCAGGGTAGCCGCTTTCGGGGAAGCCGAGCGGGCGGCCATCCTTGTAAAAGAAATACTCCTGCTCGAAGCCGAACCAGGCGCCCTCGTCGTCGAGGATGGTGGCGCGCTTGTTGGATGCATGCGGCGTCACGCCGTCCGGCATCATGACTTCGCACATGACGAGCACGCCATTGCTGCGCGCGGGATCCGGATAGACGGCGACCGGCTTCAGCACGCAGTCGGACGAGTGGCCTTCGGCCTGCATGGTCGAGGAACCGTCGAAGCCCCACAGCGGAAGCTGGTCGAGCGTCGGGAATTCGGCATAGTCCTTGATCTGCGTCTTTCCACGAAGGTTGGGAACCGGGGTGTATCCATCGAGCCAAATGTACTCGAGCTTGTATTTCGTCATTCTAGCCTCTCGTTGCTTTGATCACCGAACCTTGGACGGCGCCGGCATGCCAGCCACCCTGCAGCCGACCTGCCGGATTTTTAAAAAGCAATTCGTGTGCCATTCTCGCCGGCCAAGGATGCGACAAAACTGACGCCGCATCCCGACAAATCCGCTGCCGCGTAATCGCAATGCGTCCGGATCAATCACAAGCATGTTCTGCATAAATAACAGGCAGATACTGATCTTTTTATAATCATATTGCCTAACTGGATTGCAGAACCTATCTTGGGGAAAGATTGAATTGGCAAGGCTCTGCACAAGAAGGGAGACCGACAATGGAAATCACTCCTACCCGTCAGTCGGCCAAAATCCTGATGTTCCCGGTGGCAGCGCGCGCTTCTGCCTTAGATTTAAGCGGAAAGGCTAAGTTCGCGGCAGAACTTGCTTCATTGCGCAACCGTACGGATTTCGGAAGCGGCTGGTATCACGAAGCGGCCATCGAGGAAGAAAAACAGGACCGGAAGAGCTAACCTTTCCTCCGCATCGCTTTTGACGAATTGCAAAGCCCGGCGCGATCGCTCGCGCCGGGCTTTTCATTTTGCCGTCAGGCAAGGATCAGGTCTTGGCGTGCAAGTCCGTTCCCAGCGTATCCCTGACAAAGATCGTACCGATGACCAGCGACATCGCCGCGATCACCACCGGATACCAGAGGCCGTAATAGATATCGCCGCTGTAGGCGCTGAGCGCGAACACCGTCGCCGGCAGCAGGCCGCCGAACCAGCCATTGCCGATGTGATAGGGCAACGACATGCCGGTATAGCGGATGCGGGTCGGGAACATTTCTACCAGGATCGCGGCGATCGGTCCGTAGACCATGGTCACGTAAAGGACCAGGATGAACAGGATGCCGATGACCTTTGCCCAACTGACCTGTTCAGGGTCGGCAAACATCGCAAAGGCGCCTGCCGCCGGGACGCTGTAGACGGTGATCTCGGGCACCGCCGCGGCATCATCGGCCGTCAGCAGCTTGTCCTTGACCGCCCGGTCGGCCGCAACCGTCGTCTTGTCGCCGGCGCGGATTGCGGCGGCGTCGAGCTTCAGTTCCGGATTGGCCGCGACGAAGGCGTCAAGCTTCTGGTCGGCGACCTTGGCCGCACCACGCTTCAGCGGATAGCCGCCGTCCCGCAGTGCAATGTTGATTGCCTTCTTGAACGCGGCGTCGCTTGAAGTTGCCTTGTCTGCGGCTGCCACGGCATCATAGGACGCCACGGTTGCGGTGCCGATCTTGACACTGGCCGCGGTCCCCGGTGCCGCTGTCGTGACAATGTCATAGGGCACCGAGCTCTTGGCAAGGAAGTCCGTCGCAATATCGCACGATGTCAGAGGCTTGCGCGTTCCGGTCGGATTGAACTGGAACTTGCAGTCGCCAGGCGCAGCGGTAATCGTGGCACGGGTGTTTTGCTGTGCGGTGGCGAGCGCCGGGTTGGCTGCCCAGGTCAGCGCCTTGAACAGCGGGAACGTGGTGACGATCGCCAGCGCCAGGCCCGCCATGATGATCGGCTTGCGGCCGATCTTGTCGGAGAGCCAGCCGAACACGACGAAGAAGATCGTGCCGAGCGCCAGCGCGATGGCGATCATGATGTTGACCGACTGGCCGTCGACCTTGAGCACGTTCTGCAGGAAAAACAGCGCGTAGAATTGGCCGTTGTACCAAACCACGGCCTGGCCGGCAGTAAGGCCGAAAAGCGCCAAAATGGCGATCTTGGCATTCTTCCACTGTCCGAAGGCTTCCGTCAGCGGCGCCTTGGAGCCCTTGCCCTCGTCCTTCATGCGCTGGAAGGTCGGCGATTCGGCAAGCGACAGGCGAATCCAGACCGATATGCCGAGCAGAATGGCTGAGAGCAGGAATGGAACGCGCCAGCCCCAGGCCTCGAAATCCTCCTTGCTCAGCGAATTTTGCACGATAAGGATGACGACCAGCGACAGGAACAGGCCAAGTGTCGCCGTCGTCTGGATCCACGATGTGTAGAAGCCGCGGCGGTCGTCGGGCGCATGCTCGGCCACATAGGTCGCCGCACCGCCATACTCACCACCGAGCGCCAGGCCCTGCAGCATGCGCAGCGCAATCAGGATAATAGGCGCTGCAATGCCCCAGCTTGCCGAACCAGGCAGCAGGCCGACCAGGAACGTCGACAGGCCCATGATCATGATGGTGACGAGAAAGGTGTATTTGCGACCAACGAGATCGCCGATGCGGCCGAACACCAGCGCGCCGAACGGGCGCACGAGGAAGCCAGCGGCGAAAACCAGCAGCGTAAAGATGTTGCGCGTCGCTTCCGGATACGAGTTGAAGAATGTCGAGCCGATCGCGGCAGCCAATGCGCCGTAGAGATAGAAATCGTACCATTCGAAAACGGTGCCGAGCGAGGAAGCGAAGATGACTTTCTTCTCTTCCCGCGTCATTCCGCGGCTTGCTCTGCCGGCGGTCACTGCCATTGCCATGAATTCGTCCTCCCGTGACATCTCGCTGTGCTTGATGCTGCGCGGTGTCGCCTCTGGGCTCGAACTCGGGCAGCTATCGCCGCGAGAAGTGACAGAAAGCGCCGCCCAGAGGCAGCCCGTCTTTGGGATTATGACTTTGGTCCAATGCATCGGCCCGAAGAGCGGAATCGATCTTCGGAAAGCACGATGTATAGTGCGCCCGACTGGACGCGCGTCGCTCTGATGGGCAAGGCGAAACGAAGTGAGGGGGCGGCGATTGCCGTCAGCCCTTGAGCGCCTCGAGGAGACCGACGGCGGCCATCATGTCGCGCTTGCGGTGGGCACGGCGGGCGACAGCTTCCGCGTCATGGCCCCAGTGCTCGGCCTGCCAGTCCTCGTCGACATGGCCGGCAGCCCAGGCGGCGTCGCCGTCGATCTCGCCGAACTCGACGGCCAGCGCCAGCAAAGCCGATCCCGTCAACGAGGTCATGACGTGGATGGCGGCAAGCCGGAGCGGGTCGGCACGCTGGGCAAGATGAACGCCGAGCACCGCAATGGTCTCGCGCGGCTGCTCGACATGGATCACCCCTTCGGCGAGGTGAAACCGGGCGCCGAGCGCGCTCCGCGCCCAATCGATGACGGGATCCCAATATTCGTTCTGCCGATCGACGAGCCCTTGGGGGGC
This sequence comes from Mesorhizobium sp. WSM4815, assembly GCF_055811575.1. Classification (NCBI taxonomy): domain Bacteria; kingdom Pseudomonadati; phylum Pseudomonadota; class Alphaproteobacteria; order Hyphomicrobiales; family Phyllobacteriaceae; genus Mesorhizobium; species Mesorhizobium sp. WSM4815. Next base: position 220,259 of record NZ_JBVVQS010000095.1, read on the forward strand.
GTCGGCGCGATAGCAGAGCAGGTCTGACGAGGCAAAGCGCAGGATGTCTTCCAAAACCGCCTGCGGGTCGCTGGCGACGCCGTCAATGGCCGTGTTGACCAGACGCATGACCGGCATCGTCATCGGGTCGATCGTCTCGCCTTGGGCAGCGAACTCGCCGGCGACCAGAGCGGCGGCTTTTTCGGTCGGCAGGATCAGAAGCGCTTTGCCCGGCGTGCGGACCGGCTTGCCATCGAGATGAACGGCAAAACCAGCTTCGGCCGGTGCGACCGAGACGGTTTTGTAGAAGCGTTTCGGCAGGTGCGTCTTCATCTGGATCTGGGCACGGCGTACCGGATCCGGATCGGAAAGCTGCTTTCCCGCTTCGAGGTCGTTGAGAATATCGCGCATGCCGGAGCCTTTCATCCGGGGATCTGTTTTCGGGCCGGCCGATTCACAATGATCAGACCGGCTGCGATGAGGCCGAGTGCCAGGAAAATACGGATGGTCAGCGGCTCGTTCAAGAAGATGGCGCCGCACAGAACGCCGAACACCGGCGAAAGAAAGGTGAAGCTCGACAGGCCCGATGCCGGATAGCGCCGCAGCAACCAGAACCAGAGCACATAGGTGAAGGCGACGATGTAGACCGCCTGGAAAAGCAAGGCCAAGGTCGGCATAGCGGCGAAGTCGCGGACGGGCGGCCCGGCGAAAGGCAGCACCAAGGCGCCGACCATCGCAGCGCCGGCCAGTTGGTAGAGCAGCAACTTCTCGGCGCTCGTTTCCGCCAGTTTCGTGCGCTTGATGACGATGTAGGTCAAGGCCCACAGAATGCCGGCGCCGAGACTGAGCAGATCACCAATCAGGGTCGCACCGTTATCGGCGCTCAACTGGTCGGAGAACACCGCGACCAGGCCGGCGAAAGCGAGCAGAAGGCCGACGAGCCGGCGCGCGGTGATGCGTTCGTTGAGCAGGAAATGCCCGCCGACCAGCACCCAGAACGGCATGGTGTTGACCAGCAAGGTGTTGCGCGCGACGGTCGTCTGTTCGAGCCCGACATAGAGAAACAGGAACTCGAGACCAAAAAGCGCGCCTGCCAGAATGCCGGCGACAAGGGTTCCGTCGCTGGTAAAAAGCGCAATGCCGCGCCAGCGGCACCAGACGAGAACGCACAGCCCGCCGATGACCGACCGTGCGATCGACAGGAAAACGGGATCGTAGCCGGCATAGGAGATCTTGGCGGCGACGTAGTTCAGCCCCCAGGAAAAGGTCAGCCCGACCATGATGGCGGCGGCGGCCATGTCGACCCTGTCGCGACGGTCGAGCGTATCTGTGGCCATGCCCACTGGACCTAGTCCTCCGCGCTGGCGTCGTCGAAGCCGATCAGGTTCCAGCTCTGGCGCATATGCGGCGGCATCGGTGCGGTGACGTCGATGAAACCCTTGTCGGGATGCGGGATGACGATGCGGCGCGCGTGCAGATGCAAGCGGTTCTGCATGCCGCCGGGAAAATCCCAATTGGTATCGGCCTCGAAATATTTGGGATCGCCGATGATCGGGCAGCCGATGTGAGCGGCATGGACGCGAAGCTGGTGGGTGCGGCCGGTATAAGGCTCCATCTCCAGCCACGACAGGGTCTGCGCCGCCTGCTCGACGATCCGGTAATAAGACACCGCGTGGTCGGCGCCCTTTTCGCCATGCTTGGCGACGCGCACGCGGTCGCCGTCGGGCGTCGGTTCCTTGATCAGCCAGGTCGAGATCTTGTCCTCGCGCTTCGGCGGCACGCCCTTGACCAGCGCCCAATAGGTCTTCTTGGTCTCACGCGCCCGGAACGCCTCGGCAAGCTTCATGGCGGCGAGCCTGGTGCGGGCGACGACCAGCACGCCTGACGTGTCGCGGTCGAGCCGGTGCACCAGACGCGGTTTCTCGCCCTTCTGGCTGCGCCAGGCTTCCAGCATGTCGTCGACATTGCGGGTGACACCTGAGCCGCCCTGGACGGCGAGGCCGGCCGGCTTGTTGAAGACAAACACTTTCGGATCTTCATGGATCAGCATCTTGGCCAGAACGTCGGCGTCGCCCTGGTTGCGGATCGAGTGACCGGTGAGCGGGCTCTCGCCCTTCTTGTCCACTTCGAGCGGTGGGATGCGAACCGTCTGGCCCGGCTCGACGCGGGTATCGGCCTTAACCCTGCCGCCATCGACACGGATCTGGCCGGAGCGCAGCAACTTTTGCAGATGGCCGAAGCCAAGACCCGGAAAATGGGTCTTGAACCAGCGATCGAGCCGCATGCCCGCCTCGCCGGCCTCCACCGTGATCTGTTCTACGCCTGCCATTGTCTCGTTTTTACCCGTTTCTAGCGCATGACCTGAAATCGATCTTCGGAAAGGGTCATGCGCAAATCAAAAAGCTACAGCGTCCTTGGCGCGCCCTGAGGGGCACGCGGCGCTGCAAGCGGGGGCAATAGCATTAAGGCAAGCTTCTTGCGAGCCAAAGACCCAGAAACAGGGCAATGATCGCGCCAATGAGGCTGGCAAGGGCGTATCCGAACGCCGGCAGCGTCGCGCCGCGCTCCCACAGCGTCGCGAAATCGAGCGAAAAGGCGGAGAACGTGGTGAAGCCGCCGAGGATTCCGGTGGCGACGAACAGCCGAATCTCGTTCGATCCGCCGTAGCGCCGCGCCAGGGTCGTGATGAACAGGCCCATGGCAAACGAGCCGACAATGTTGATCGCCATCGTGCCCCAGGGAAAACTCGGGCCGACAAGACGCAGCGCAAGGAAATTGACGACGTGGCGGAGCCCGGCACCAATAGCGCCGCCCGCAGCAACGAGGAGGAGATTGATCATCGCCGTTTACTGCCCTTACAGGGTGGCTCGGTCAATCCCTGCCCCTGAGCGGGAAAGTAGGCGCGAGCCTACTTTTTCCGCTCGCCGCGCAGCTTCGCCCAATAGTCGAGCCGCTTCCTGATATCACGCTCGAACCCGCGCTCGGGCGGATCATAGAATTTACGGCGGCCCATCTTTTCCGGAAAATAATCCTGTCCGGAAAAAGCGTCCGGCTCGTCGTGGTCGTAACGGTAGCCGGCGCCGTAATCTTCTTCCTTCATCAGCTTGGTCGGCGCGTTGAGGATGTGTTTGGGCGGCAGCAATGAGCCGAACTCCTTAGCCGCCTGTGTGGCAGCCTTGAAGGCGGTGTAGACGGCGTTGGATTTAGGCGCGCTGGCGAGATAGACCGTGGCCTCGGCGAAGGCGAGCTCGCCCTCTGGCGAGCCCAGATAGTCGTAGGCATCCTTGGCGGCATTGGCGACGACCAGCGCCTGCGGGTCTGCCAGCCCGATATCCTCCATCGCCATGCGCACCAGGCGGCGGCCGAGATAGAGCGGATCCTCGCCGGCGTCGAACATGCGGGCGAGATAATAGAGGGCGGCGTCGGGGTCGGAGCCGCGCACCGATTTGTGCAGCGCCGAGATCAGATTGTAATGGCCGTCCTGGCCCTTGTCGTAGATCGGCGCGCGGCGCTGGACGATGCGCTGCAGGCCCTCGGCGCCGAACACCTCGCCTGACTTGGCGGCGCGCCAGACCTCTTCTGCCAGCGTCAGCGCCGCACGACCATCGCCATCGCTCATGCGGACGAGCATCGCCCTCGCCTCGTCGTCGAGCGGCAGCGCCCTGCCCTCGGTGTCCTCGGCCCGGGCCAGCAGTTTTGCGATGCTGTCCTCACCGAGCGAATGAAAGACCAGCACGCGCGCGCGGGACAGTAGCGCCGCATTCAGCTCGAATGAGGGGTTTTCGGTGGTGGCGCCGACCAACACGACGGTGCCGTCTTCCATGACAGGCAAAAAACTGTCCTGCTGGGCGCGGTTGAAGCGATGGATCTCGTCGACGAAGAGCAGCGTCTGACGGCCGTTGGTGCGGCGCAGCTTCGCCGCCTCGAACACTCTCTTCAGGTCGGCGACTCCGGAAAACACCGCCGATATCTGTTGGAACGCAAGGCTGGTTTCGCCGGCAAGCAGCCGCGCGACCGTGGTCTTGCCCGTCCCGGGCGGCCCCCAGAAGATCATCGAGCCGAGCGAGCCGGAGCCGATCAGCCGCGTCAGCGCGCCGTCGGGTCCGGTCAGATGCTCCTGGCCGACGACCTCGCTGAGGTTCTGCGGGCGCAACCGGTCGGCCAGCGGCCTGCCGGGCGGCGCCTTTTCCGGTTCATCGACACTGAACAGATCGGCCATGCACGTCTTTTCGTTGGAGCGCGATCTCGTCCGAAGGATCGACGCTCGGGCTCAGTAACGCAACACCTGGCGCAGTATCTGCCCGCCGCGCTCGACGGTAAAGCGCCACCAGCGCGTCTCCTGCATGGCTGCCTGCTCCAGGGTCGCGGCGGTATCGATGGTCAAGCCGTTGACTTCGCGAACGATGTCGCCCGGCTGGAAGCCGAAACCGGCTGCGGGCGAACCGCGATTGATGTCGATCACCGTAACACCCTTGACATCCGTGCGAATGCCGAGCCGCTGGGCGAGCCGCGGCGACAGTTCCGTAACCTTGGCGCCGGAGAACGGGCTGCGACCGCGCAGCGTCACTTCCGCGAGTTTCGCACCTTCCGGCGCACGCTCCAGCGCGATGTCCATCGCCGCTTGCTGCCCTTTGCTCAGAACGGCGAAGCTGGCGTTGGTGCCGATCGACAGCGTCGCCATCCGGTAATCCAGCGCCTCGATGCTCTCGACCGGCGTGCCATTGAGCGACAGCACGACGTCACCGGCCTTGAGCCCCGCCTTGGCCGCCGGCCCGGCTTCGTCGATGGACGAAACCAGTGCCCCGGTCGGCGTCTCGAGACCGAGCGATTCGGCGATTTGCGGCGTCACGCGCTCGAATTCGGCGCCGATATACGGCCTCTCGAAGAAGTCGCGCCCGGACTTGGCCGCATCGGCAAACGCGCGAACCATATTGGAGGGAATAGCAAAGCCGATGCCGATCGAGCCGCCGCTGCGGCTGTAGATCGCCGTGTTGATGCCGACCAGTTGGCCACCCATGTTGATCAGCGCACCGCCGGAATTCCCGGGATTGATCGCAGCGTCGGTCTGGATGAAGAAACTGGAATCGGAAACGCCGATGTGGCTGCGGGCGAGTGCCGAAACGATGCCGCTGGTGGTGGTCTGGCCGACACCGAAGGGGTTGCCGATGGCCAACAACAGGTCGCCGACCTCGAGCGCGTCGGAATCGCCGATGGCGACGACCGGAAATGGCTTGTCGGCGGAGATCTTGAGCACGGCGAGGTCAAGCGTCTCGTCCTTGAGCAGCACCTTGCTGTCGAATTCACGCCCGTCCGCGGTGGCGACCTTGACCTGATCGGCGTCCTTGATGACGTGGAAATTGGTGACCACTATGCCTGTCGGGTCGACCAGCACGCCGGAGCCGAGCGAAGACTGCGCACGCGGCTGCGAACGGCCGAAGAACTCTTCGAAGAACGGATCGCCGTCGAAGGGCGACCTCAGCCTGGCCGTTTGCGAGGCATAGACATTGACCACGGCCGGCGCCGTCTGCTTGACCAGCGGCGCAAACGACAGTTGCATCTCCTCGCGGCCGAACGGCACGCGCTTGTCTGGACCGGAGGTGGCATTTTCGCCTTCGGCGCCGCGCAACATGTCGGTCAGCACGTCGGACAGACCGGGATCGGCCTTGGTGTCCTGAGCCAGCGCCTGCCTGGCGGCCGGCACGACTGCCGCCGCCATCAAGGCGCAGAGTAGAACAAGGGACAGCCGTTTTACGCGCATTCCGAATCCTCCGGGGTCGGGCGCCATTGTCCCGACGATTGTGCAAAATGAAAGGCTAAGTCGATGTAATCGAATTATTCTCGAGGAAAAGACATCGGCTTAAGTCAAGACAGTCCCCGCAATGCTCCCTACCGCTGCCAGAATGCACAAAAGGGCCCGCAGGCCCTTTTGAACTCTTTGAGGGAAAACCGAAGCTTATGCGGCTGCGGCTTCCTCGTCGGTGCCTTCTGCCTCGATGCGGGCACGGTCGCCGGCGCCCTTGGCCGAGGTGTCGCGATCGACGAACTCGATGACCGCCATGGCGGCATTGTCGCCGTGGCGGAAGCCCGCCTTCATGATGCGCAGATAGCCGCCGTTGCGGGTGGCGTAGCGCGGCGCGATCGTGTCGAACAGGCGCTTGACGACGCCTTCATTGCCGATCTGGGCAATCACCTGGCGGCGGGCGTGCAGGTCGCCGCGCTTGCCGAGCGTCACCAGCTTCTCGACGATCGGACGCAGATCCTTCGCCTTCGGCAAGGTGGTGAGGATCTGCTCATGCTCGATGAGCGACACTGCAAGATTGGCAAACATCGACTTGCGGTGGCTTATGCTGCGGGCGAACCGGCGGCCTTTAAATCCGTGGCGCATGGCTCTTCTCCTGGTGTTGTGGGCGGTTGGCCCGGCTGTTTCGTTTTGTGAATGGTCAATAGTGAATGGTGAATGGAAGCTCTCCGAAGTCGCCGACCGACGACCATTCACCATTCTCAATTCACCGGTCAGTATTGATCTTCGTAACGCTTGGCGAGGTCTTCGATGTTTTCCGGCGGCCAATCCGGCACTTCCATGCCGAGGTGCAGGCCCATCGCCGCCAGGACTTCCTTGATCTCGTTCAGCGACTTGCGGCCGAAGTTCGGGGTGCGCAGCATCTCGGCTTCGGTCTTCTGGATCAAGTCGCCGATATAGACGATGTTGTCGTTCTTCAGGCAGTTGGCCGAACGCACCGAAAGCTCGAGTTCGTCGACCTTTTTGAGCAGCGCCGGGTTGAAGGCAAGCTCGGTCACCTGCTCGGCGGCGACTTCCTTCTGCGGCTCGTCGAAATTGACGAACAGGCCAAGCTGGTCCTGCAGGATGCGGGCGGCGAAAGCCACCGCGTCCTCGCCCGAGATCGAACCGTCGGTGTCGATCGTCATGGTCAGCTTGTCGTAGTCGAGAACCTGGCCCTCGCGGGTGTTCTCGACCTTGTAGGAGACCTTCTTGACCGGCGAGTAGAGGCTGTCGACCGGGATGAGGCCGATCGGCGCGTCTTCGGCGCGATTGCGGTCGGCCGGAACGTAGCCCTTGCCGGTATCGACGGTGAACTCCATGCGGATTTCTGCGCCCTCGTCCAGCGTGCAGATGACGTGGTCGGGATTGAGGATCTCGACGTCGCCGACCGTCTGGATGTCGCCGGCCAGAACAGCGCCCGGTCCCTGCTTGCGCACGACCATGCGCTTGGGGCCGTCGCCTTCCATGCGGATGGCGATTTCCTTGATATTCAAGACGATATCGGTCACGTCCTCGCGCACGCCGGCGATGGACGAGAATTCATGCAGAACGCCGTCGATCTGCACGGCGGTCACCGCCGCGCCACGCAGCGAAGACAGAAGCACGCGACGCAGCGCGTTGCCGAGGGTCAGGCCAAAGCCGCGCTCGAGCGGCTCGGCGACCAGCGTGGTCAGCGTCTTCTTCTTCGAAGAGAACTCGATCTTGTTCGGCTTGATCAGTTCCTGCCAATTTTTCTGGATCATGATGCTTTCCTTCCGTTGACCCGCCACCATCCAATCGTGGCGGGCGACCTGGAATGCCGTGGAGGAACGCTCCTGGCGTTCGCGCGGCGTTCGGTAATTTTTTCCCTAAAGCGCGTAGCGCTTCAGGTCTCTGTTCTTACGCCTGTCGTTGCCCCAAACCGCTGCGCTCTCGGTTCAGGCCCGAGGCAATGCTTGGGCGACAATCTTAGACGCGGCGCTTCTTGCGCGGGCGGCAGCCATTGTGCGGGATCGGCGTCACATCACGGATCGAGGTGATGGTGAAGCCGGCTGCCTGCAATGCGCGCAGCGCCGATTCACGACCCGAGCCCGGTCCGCAGACCTCGACCTCAAGCATGCGCATGCCGTGTTCCTGGGCCTTCTTGGCAACGTCCTCGGCAGCCATCTGGGCAGCAAACGGGGTCGACTTGCGAGATCCCTTGAAGCCCTGGGCTCCCGCCGACGACCAGGCAATCGAATTGCCCTGCGCGTCGGTGATGGTGATCATCGTGTTGTTGAAGGTCGAGTTGACGTGGGCAACGCCCGACGAGATATTCTTGCGTTCGCGACGGCGAACACGTGTGGCTTCCTTGGCCATGATGGTCCTTTCAGTTGATCTCTACACCGCCGTAATGCCAGCGGCTCCACCTTCGTAAGGGAGTAGGGGAATAGGGCAGTAAGGGAGTATGTTAGTACGGCGCGGTCGTCCGCGACCAAACATACTGCCCTACTCCCTTATTCCCCTAAATTACTTCTTCTTGCCGGCGATCGACTTGGCCGGACCCTTGCGGGTGCGCGCATTGGTATGCGTGCGCTGGCCGCGAACCGGCAGCGAGCGGCGATGACGCAGGCCGCGATAGCAGCCGAGGTCCATGAGCCGCTTGATGTTCATCGACACTTCGCGGCGCAGATCGCCCTCGACCTGGTAGTCACGGTCGATCGTCTCGCGGATCTGCAGCACTTCCGCGTCGGTCAGCTGGTTGACGCGGCGCTCGGCCGGGATGCCGACCTTGTCAACGATCTCCTGGGCGAAGCTCTTGCCAATGCCGTGAATGTACTGAAGCGCAATGACGACGCGCTTGTTGGTCGGAATGTTGACGCCGGCTATACGAGCCATGTTCTTCTCTTCTCCATGTGGGCCGGACAAGCCGGCGCTGTCAAAGTTGCCCCGCGTCCGGTGGAGGCCGGCCCATGCGGGAGTTTCCAGTTCAAAGCGGCTGCCTTGCCCTTGCGGGCAAGCAAGCCTCATGCCTGATAGGAAGACGGGCCGCCATACCCCAGCGAACCGCTCCAGTCAAGCGCAATCGTTTATTTTCCGTTCGCAGACCGTTGCGCCGCCGCTGGGGTCGCAGCCGTGAGCACCGCTTCGATCTGCCGCGTCACCGCATCGATGTCGGCCATGCCGTCGACACCTCTCAGCTTGCCCTTGGCATAGTAGTAGCCGATCAGCGGCGACGTCTTCTTGTAGTACTCCTTCAGGCGCTCTTCGAACACCGCCGGATTGTCGTCCTTGCGCACCGGCAGACCCGCGGCCTTGGCCTCTTCGGCGCGCTTGCCGATTCGGCCAACCAGCGCCTTGTCGTCGACGACAAGTTCGATGACGGCGTCGAGAGTGAGGCGGCGAGCCGAGAGCATCGATTCAACCGCGTCCGCCTGCACCAGGGTTCGCGGATATCCGTCAAGGATGAATCCCCTTGCGCAATCGGCCTGATCGATACGCTCGGCGACGATAGCGTTGACGATGGCGTCGGAAACCAGTTCGCCAGCGTCCATCACCGCCTTGGCCCGTTTGCCGACTTCGGTGCCGGCCTGGACAGCAGCGCGCAGCATATCGCCCGTCGAGAGTTGGGGAATGCCGTATTTTTCTACCAGTCTTTGTGCTTGCGTCCCCTTGCCCGCCCCTGGCGGCCCAAGCAATATCAACCTCATCTGGCTTTCTTCCCCCCGCGCAGCTTCGACTTCTTGATCAGGCCCTCATACTGGTGCGCGATCAGGTGACCCTGAATTTGCGCCACCGTGTCGAGCGTTACACTGACCACGATCAGAAGCGATGTGCCACCGAGGTAGAATGGTACGCCAGTCGCTGAAATCAGGAACTCGGGCAGCAGACACACCAGCACCAGATAAATGGCGCCGACGACAGTTATGCGGGTAAGGACATAGTCGATGTAATCCGCGGTGCGCTCGCCCGGACGGTAGCCCGGAATGAAACCCGAATGCTTCTTGAGCTGGTCGGCGGTGTCCTTCGGGTTGAAGACGATCGCCGTATAGAAGAAGGCGAAAAACACGATCATCGCCGCATAAAACGCCATGTAGAGCGGCTGGCCATGGCCGAGTGCAGCCAAGACGGTGCTGGCCCAGGCTGGCATGTTGGTCGTCTGCGAGAAGCCGGCGACCGTGGCCGGCAGCAACAGCAGCGAAGAGGCAAAGATCGGCGGAATGACGCCGGCCGTGTTGAGCTTGAGCGGCAAGTGCGAGGTGTCGCCCTGGAACATGCGGTTGCCGACCTGGCGCTTGGGATACTGGATCAGCAAGCGCCGCTGGGCGCGCTCGAAGAACACGATCAGCGCGATGACGACGACGGCCAGAACGATGATCGCTAGGATCAGGCCGGTCGACAGCGCGCCGGTGCGGCCAAGTTCCAGCGTACCGGAGATGGCTTGCGGCAGGCCGGCGACGATGCCGGCAAAGATGATCAGCGAAATGCCGTTGCCGATGCCGCGGGCGGTGATCTGCTCGCCGAGCCACATCAGGAACATGGTGCCGCCGACCAGCGTGATGACGGTCGAGATGCGGAAAAACATGCCGGGATCGCTGACGATGCCGCTGCCGCCTTCCAGTCCGACCGCAATGCCGTAGGCCTGGACCAGCGCCAAAAGCACGGTGCCGTAGCGGGTATACTGGTTGATGACCTTGCGGCCCTGCTCGCCTTCCTTCTTCAGCGCCTCCAGTGACGGGATGACGGAGGTCATCAGCTGCATGATGATGGAAGCGGAAATATAGGGCATGATGCCGAGGGCAAAGATCGCCATGCGCTCGACGGCGCCACCGGCGAACATGTTGAACATGCCAAGCACGCCCTTGCTCTGCGACGAGAAGGCCTGGGCGAAAGCGTCGGGATTGATGCCGGGCAGCGGGATATACGTGCCGAGGCGGTACACGAGCAGCGCGCCAACTGTGAACCAGATGCGCTTCTTCAGATCCTCCGCCTTGGCGAAGGCCGAGAAATTCAGATTCGAGGCTAGTTGTTCAGCAGCCGAAGCCATGCCTGATTCTCCGCTTGGTCACGCTCGATGGCCCGCAACTCAGGCGGCGCGTGTCACCGAAGCTCACGAGATAAGCTCCGGACTGCAAACATGCAAGCGGCCGCGTTGACGCGGCCGCCATATTGATCGGATCAAAGCGCAATCAAAAGCGAAACGTGTCCCGCTCTTGCCGATCACGCTTCAAATCGCCGTTACTCGGCTGCTGCCTTTTCCGGCAGCTTCACCGAACCGCCGGCCTTTTCGATCTTCTCGACGGCAGCCTTGGAGGCGCCGGCCACGTCGAAGGCAAGCTTCGACTTGATCTCGCCGTCGGAGAGGATGCGCACGCCGTCCTTGACGCGGCGGATGACGCCGGCCGCGACCAGCGCTTCGGCGGTCACGGTCGTCTTGGCGTCGAGCTTCTTGGCATCGAGCGCAGCCTGGATGCGGGCCAGCGACACGACGGCAAAGCTCTTGGCGAAGATGTTGTTGAAGCCACGCTTCGGCAAGCGCCGGTAGAGCGGCATCTGGCCACCCTCGAAGCCGTTGACGGCGACGCCGGAGCGCGCCTTCTGGCCCTTGACGCCGCGACCGGCGGTCTTGCCCGAGCCGGAGCCGATGCCGCGGCCGAGACGCTTCCTGGAATGCGTCGCGCCGTCCTTGTCACGCAGATCGTTGAGTTTCATCTGAGTTCTCCTGCGCTCTGGTTCAGCCCTCGTCCACGACGCGGACGAGATGCTGGACGGCAGCGATCATGCCGCGCACGGAGGGGGTGTCCTCCAGCGTGCGCTGCTTGTGCATCTTGTTGAGGCCGAGGCCGACCAGCGTCGCGCGCTGCTCCTTCGGCCGGCGGATCGGCGAACCGATCTGCTCGACGGTGATGGTCTTGGTTGCTTTCTTGGCCATGGTCAATATCCCTGGTCAGCGTCGACTATTCTTCGGCCGCAACGGCGGTGCCGCGGCGGGCCTGAAGGGTCGAATACTTGATGCCGCGCGCGGCAGCCACATCCTTGGGATGCATCTGGCTCTTCAGCGCGTCGAAGGTGGCGCGAACCATGTTGTAGGGGTTCGACGAACCCATCGACTTGGCGACCACGTCATGCATGCCGAGCGTCTCGAAGACGGCGCGCATCGGGCCGCCGGCGATGATGCCGGTACCCTGCTTGGCAGCGCGCAGCAGAACGCGTCCGGCACCCCAGCGTCCTTCGACGTCGTGATGCAGCGTACGGCCCGAGCGCAGCGGCACGAAGATCATGTCGCGCTTGGCCGATTCGGTCGCCTTGCGGATCGCCTCTGGCACTTCGCGCGCCTTGCCGTGACCAAAGCCGACACGGCCCTTCTGGTCGCCGACGACGACGAGTGCTGCAAAGCCGAAGCGCCGGCCGCCCTTGACGACCTTGGCGACGCGGTTGATGTGGACGAGCTTGTCCACCATGCCGTCGTCGCGCTCTTCGCGATCACGGCCGCGGCCGCCATCCCTACGTTCCTGTGCCATATCCTGTTCCTTGTTTTTTTCCGGAAGCACGGTTGATGATGATATCCGGTTCCCTCTGTGGGTTGCCGGGAGCGAAACTCATTTTTCCCTTCGCATGATCTTATCCGAAAAGTCTGCAACTTATTGCTGCGCTGACCTCCGGTTCGGGATCATGCTTTAGAAGCTCAAGCCACCTTCACGGGCGGCCTCGGCCAGCGCCTTGACGCGGCCGTGATAGATGTACGGTCCGCGGTCGAAGACGACTTCCTTGACGCCGGCCTTCGAAGCGCGCTCGGCAATCAGCTTGCCGATTGCCACAGCGGCGGCAGTGTCGGCACCGGTCTTGAGCGAACCCTTGAGGTCCTTCTCCAGCGTCGAGGCGGCAGCGATGGTGTGGCCCTTGGCGTCGTCGATGACCTGGACGTAGATGTTCTTCGACGTGCGGTGGACCGACAGACGCGGACGCTCGCCAGCGACCTTCTTGATCTGGCGGCGGACGCGCTGAGCGCGGCGTTGGGTGGAGTCTTTCGAGCCCATGATATCAGTTCCTTGCCTTCAAAAAACGGGGGCAACCCTGTGCGGTAGGACAAGCCTCCCGCGACCGCTCCCCGCGGCGTTGATTTGCAGTGAATGGTGAATGGAAAAATGGTGAAAGGTAGAAACCAGGTGCCGTCCGGCTCCTGCCCATCCTACTGCCATTTTACCATTCACCATTCACCATTGACGAAATTACTTCTTCTTGCCTTCCTTGCGGACGATCTTCTCGCCAGCGTAACGAACGCCCTTACCCTTGTACGGCTCAGGACCGCGATATTCGCGGATCTCGGCAGCGACCTGACCGACCTTCTGCTTGTCGATGCCGGTCACGGTGATTTCCGTCGGCTTCGGCACGGTGATGGTGATGTCCTGCGGCGTTTCGTAGACGACGTCATGGCTGAAGCCGAGCGCCAGCTGCAGGTTCTTGCCCTGCATGGCGGCGCGATAGCCGACGCCGGTGATCTCGAGCTTCTTTTCGAAACCGTCCTTGACGCCCTGCAGGATGTTGACGATCTGCGTGCGCGACATGCCCCATTTGGAACGGGCGGTCTTGGTCTGGTCGCGTGGCTGGACAGCGATCTCGCTGCCTTCCATCTTGACCAGCACTTCGTCGTTGACCACGAACTTCAGCTCACCCTTGGGGCCCTTCGCCGTGACGGTCTGGCCGTCGACGGTCGCGGTCACGCCCTGCGGCAGCGAAACGGGTTTCTTTCCAATACGAGACATTTTGTTGTCCTCGTCACTTCTCTTGTTTCAGGTCTCTGTTTCGAGCGTGATCTTGTCCAAATCCGGTTCCACTTTTCACTGCGTGGTTCGGTTCGGGATCGCGCTCCAGATCAGAATATCTGGCAGAGGATTTCCCCGCCGACATTCTGTTCACGCGCTTCGTGGTCGGCCATCACGCCCTTCGGCGTCGAAAGGATGGCGATGCCGAGGCCGTTGGCGACGTGCGGGATCGACTTCGCCGAAACGTAAACGCGACGGCCCGGCTTCGAGACGCGGGCGATTTCGCGCACCACCGGCGCACCGTCGAAATACTTCAGCTCGATCTCGATTTCGGACTTGCCGTTGTCGAAGTCGGTCTGGCTGTAGTCGCGGATATAGCCTTCCGCCTTCAGCACGTCGAGGACGCGGGTGCGCAGGCGCGAGGCCGGCGTCGAAACGCTCGACTTCTTGCGGCCATAGGCGTTGCGGATGCGGGTCAGCATATCGCCGAGAGGATCGCTCAATGACATGTTATGTCCTCCTTACCAGCTCGACTTGACCAGGCCCGGGATCTGGCCGTTGTTGCCGAGATCACGAAGCGCGATGCGCGATACTTTGAGCTTGCGATAATAGGCACGCGGACGTCCGGTGACTTCGCAGCGGTTGCGGATGCGGATCTTGGCCGAGTTGCGCGGCAGTGCCGCAAGCTTCAGCTGAGCGCGGAAGCGCTCTTCCATCGGCTTGGACTGATCCATGATGATCGCCTTGAGGACCTTACGCTTGGCAGCGTACTGGTCCACAAGCTTGCGGCGCCTGTTGTTCTTCTCGACTGAGCTGGTCTTTGCCATTTCAGATTTTTCCTTTTCTCGCTGCCGTTACTGGCGGAAGGGGAAGTTGAAGGCCTTGAGCAATGCCCTGGCTTCGTCGTCCGTCTTCGCAGTCGTACAAACGATGACGTCCATGCCCCAGATCTGATCAACCTTGTCGTAGTTGATCTCCGGGAACACGATGTGTTCCTTGATGCCCATGGCATAGTTGCCACGGCCATCGAAGCTCTTCGGATTGAGTCCGCGGAAGTCGCGGACGCGCGGCAGCGCGATGTTCACGAGGCGGTCGAGGAACTCGTACATGCGTTCCTTGCGCAGCGTGACCTTGGCGCCGATCGGCATCTTTTCGCGGACCTTGAAGCCGGCGATCGAGTTGCGCGCGTGGGTGACGACGGCCTTCTGGCCGGCGATCAGCGCAAGATCTTCCGCCGCGATCGAAGGCTTCTTCGAATCGCCGGTCGCTTCGCCGACGCCCATGTTCAGCACGATCTTGTCGATGCGCGGAACCTGCATCTCGTTCTCGTAGCCGAACTGCTCCTGCAGCGCCTTGCGGATGGTCTCGTTGTAGACCTGCTTGAGGCGCGGCGTGTTCTGGGCAGTCGCCTGCTTGGTTTGAGCCTTAGCCATTGATGACTTCTCCCGAGCGCTTGGCGACGCGCACCTTCTTGCCGTCCTTCTGGAAGATGAAGCCGACACGGGTCGGCTTGCCATCCTTGGGGTCGGCCAGCGCGATGTTCGACAGCTGGATCGGCGCTTCCTTGGTGATGATCCCGCCCTCTTGGGACTGGGACTGCTTCTGGTGACGACGGATCATGTTGACGCCGCGCACCAGCGCGGTGTCTTCCTTCGGCTGTACCGAGAGGACTTCGCCCGAACGGCCCTTGTCCTTGCCGGCCAGCACGATGACCTTGTCGCCTTTTCTAATCTTCTGCATTGGTCCGGCTCCTTACAGCACTTCAGGCGCGAGCGAGATGATCTTCATGTGGTTCTTGGCGCGGAGTTCGCGCGGAACCGGTCCGAAGATACGCGTGCCGATCGGCTCTTTCTTGTTGTCGACGAGAACGGCCGCGTTCTTGTCGAAACGGATCACGCTGCCGTCCGGGCGGCGGATGTCCTTGGCCGTGCGAACCACGACCGCCTTCATCACATCGCCCTTCTTGACGCGGCCGCGCGGGATGGCTTCCTTGATCGACACCACGATGATGTCGCCCACGGAAGCGTATTTCCGCTTCGAGCCGCCCAGCACCTTGATGCACATGACACGACGGGCGCCGGAATTATCCGCGACGTCGAGGTTTGTTTGCATCTGAATCATGACTGGCCGCCTTCTTCTCTTCTAACGGGACGGGCGCAAAGCCCCTCCCCGGTCTGTCCAAAATTCGTTGTTTACGCCTGGTCCGAAGACACGACGGTCCAGCGCTTGTCCTTGGAAATCGGCTTCGATTCCTGGATGAACACCTGATCGCCGACCTTGTGGGCGTTGTTCTCGTCGTGCGCCTTGTACTTCTTGGTCATGCGCACGGTCTTCTTCATCACGGGATGCGTGAAGCGCCGTTCGACCTTGACGACAACCGTCTTCTCGTTTTTGTCGCTGACGACGGTGCCCTGCAGAATGCGCTTTGGCATGGTTTTCGTCCTTAAGCCTTCTTAGCCGCGGACTTTTCCGCAGCGATGGTCTTGATACGCGCAATGTCCTTGCGGACCTGCCTCACGCGCGCGGTCTTCTCGAGCTGGCCGGTGGCCTTCTGGAAGCGCAGGTTGAACTGCTCCTTCTTCAGGCTGGCCAATTCGTCGGACAGCTGGTCCTGGGTTTTGGTCCGGATGTCTTCGGCTTTCATGATCAGCCCGTCCTTATTCTGCGATGCGCTGTACGAAGCGCGTCCTGACCGAGAGCTTGGCCGCGCCGAGACGCAGCGCCTCACGGGCGGTTTCCTCATTGACGCCGTCGATCTCGAACATGATGCGGCCAGGCTTGACGCGCGCCGCCCAGTAATCGACCGCGCCCTTGCCCTTGCCCATGCGGACTTCGGTCGGCTTCGACGTCACCGGCACGTCCGGGAAGATACGGATCCAGACGCGGCCGGCGCGCTTCATCTCGCGGGTGATCGCGCGGCGGGCCGCCTCGATCTCACGCGCGGTGACGCGGTTCGGCTCAAGCGCCTTCAGCCCGAAACCGCCGAAATCCAGATTGGTGCCACCCTTGGCGGCACCATGGATACGACCCTTGAACTGCTTGCGGAACTTTGTGCGCTTTGGCTGCAGCATCGTTCTAACTCCAAATTCTCAACTGTCTCAGGCGTTTTCGCGACGGCGACCGCGTTCGCGCTCACCACCACCGCCATGCGCATGATCGCCCTCGGTGGCGCGGCGCTCCGAAGCCATCGGGTCGTGCTCGAGGATTTCGCCCTTGAACACCCAGACCTTGACACCGCAGATGCCGTAGGCGGTGTGTGCTTCGGCCGTGCCGTAGTCGACGTCAGCGCGCAGCGTATGCAGCGGCACGCGACCTTCGCGATACCATTCCATGCGCGCGATCTCGGCGCCGCCGAGACGGCCGGCGCAGTTGATGCGGATGCCTTCGGCACCGAGGCGCATCGCCGACTGCACGGCGCGCTTCATGGCGCGGCGGAACGCGATACGGCGCTCGAGCTGCTGGGCGATCGACTGGGCGACCAGCGTCGCGTCGATCTCGGGCTTACGCACTTCGACGATGTTCAAATGCGTCTCGGACTTCGTCATCTCCATCAGCTTCCTGCGAAGCTTCTCGATGTCGGCGCCCTTCTTGCCGATGATCAGGCCCGGACGCGCCGCATGGATGGTGACGCGGCACTTCTTGTGCGGACGCTCGATCACGACCTTCGAGATCGCAGCCTGCTTGAGTTCCTTCTCAAGATACTTGCGGATCTTGATGTCCTCATGCAGCAGCTTGCCGTACTCGCCGGTGTTGGCGAACCAGCGCGAATCCCAGGTGCGGTTGATGCCGAGACGCAGACCGATCGGATTGATTTTCTGGCCCATTATGCGGCCTCCACTTTTTCTTCGACTTCACGAACGACGATCGTGAGGTGCGAGAACGGCTTCTCGATACGGCTGGCGCGGCCACGGCCACGGGCATGGAACCGCTTCATGACGATCGACTTGCCGACATAGGCTTCCGCCACGATCAGCGCATCGACGTCGAGGTCGTGGTTGTTTTCCGCGTTGGCGATCGCCGATTCCAGCGTCTTCTTGACCGTGCCGGAAATCCGCTTGGCCGAGAATTCGAGATCGGAAAGCGCTGTCGCGACCTTCTTGCCGCGGATCAGCGCGGCAACCAGGTTCAGCTTCTGCGGGCTGATACGGATCGTGCGCAACACGGCGCGCGCTTCGTTGTCAGCAAGCCTGCGCGGAGCTTTGGCCTTGCCCATGATTATTTCCTCTTCGCCTTCTTATCCGCGCCGTGACCGTAATAGGTCCGGGTCGGAGCGAATTCACCGAACTTGTGGCCGACCATGTCCTCGTTCACCGAAACGGGAACGTGCTTCTGGCCGTTGTAGACACCGAAGGTGAAGCCGACGAACTGCGGCAGGATGGTGGAGCGACGGCTCCACATCTTGATCACCTCATTGCGACCACCTTCACGAACCTTGTCCACCTTCTTGAGAAGGTAGCCGTCGATGAAGGGGCCTTTCCAAATCGAACGAGTCACTTGGCGTTACCTCTTCTTAGCTCTTGCGCTGATGGCGCGAGCGCAGGATGAACTTGTCGGTCGCCTTATTGGACCGCGTCTTCTTGCCCTTGGTCGGCTTGCCCCAAGGCGAAACCGGATGGCGGCCACCCGAGGTGCGGCCTTCGCCGCCGCCGTGCGGATGGTCGACCGGGTTCATGGTCACGCCGCGGTTGTGCGGACGTTTTCCCCGCCACACCGTGCGGCCTGCCTTGCCGTCATTGATGTTGCCGTGGTCCGGGTTGGACACGGCGCCGACAGTGGCCATGCACGAGCCGTGGACGACACGCTGCTCGCCTGAGTTGAGGCGCAGGATCGCCATGCCCTGGTCACGGCCGACGAGCTGGGCATAACCGCCAGCCGAACGGGCAACCTGGGCGCCCTTGCCCGGCTTCAGCTCGATGTTGTGGACGATCGTGCCGACCGGCATCGAGGCCAGCGGCATCGCATTGCCCGGCTTCACGTCGACCGCTTCGCCGGCCACGATCTTGTCGCCGGCAGCAAGGCGCTGCGGAGCGATGATGTAGGACAGCTCGCCATCGTCATACTTGATCAGCGCGATGAAGGCGCTGCGGTTCGGATCGTATTCGATACGCTCGACCGTGCCGACAATGTCGAACTTGCGGCGCTTGAAGTCGATGATGCGGTACGTACGCTTGTGACCGCCGCCGATGAAGCGGGCGGTGATGCGGCCGTAATTGTTGCGGCCGCCCGATTTGGTCAGGCCCTGGGTCAGGCCCTTGACGGGCTTGCCCTTGTAGAGGCCCGAGCGGTCGACGATGACCAGCTGGCGGGTGCTCGGCGTTATCGGGTTGAATTTTTTCAGTGCCATGTCTGATGTCCTCGCGGTCTTGCTCAGAGACCCGTCGCGACGTCGATCGACTGGCCGTCGGCCAGCGTCACAATCGCCTTCTTGACGTCGCTCTGGCGGCCGATTGTGCCGCGGAAGCGCTTGATCTTGCCCTTGCGGACAAGCGTGTTCACGGCCATCACCTTGACGCCGAACAGCGCTTCGACGGCAGCCTTGATTTCCGGCTTCGACGCCTTCTTGGCGACGTTGAAGACGACCTGGTTCTGCTCGGAAGCCATGGTCGACTTTTCGGTGATCGCCGGCGAGACGATCACGTCGTAGTGACGAAGGTCGGTCATTTGAAGCGCTCCTCGAGAGCCTCGACGGCGGCCTTCGAAAGGACCAGCGTGCCGCGGCGCAGAATGTCGTAGACGTTGATGCCCTGGATGGGCAGCACGTCGATGTTCGGGATGTTCGTGGCCGCCAGCTTGAAATTCTTGTCGAGCTCGGCGCCGCCGATCAGCAGGGCGTTGGACAGGCCCAGCGTCGCGAAATTCGCGATCAGCGCCTTGGTCTTGGCCTCGGTCAGCATCAGCTCATCAATGATGATGAGCGAGGCGCTCTTGGCCTTGGCCGAGAGAGCATGCTTGAGGCCCAGCGCACGCACCTTCTTCGGCAAATCGTGCTCGTGGCTGCGGACGACCGGGCCGTGGGCCTTGCCGCCGCCGCGGAACTGCGGAGCGCGTGCCGAATGGTGACGGGCGCGGCCCGTACCCTTCTGCTTGTACATCTTGGCGCCGGTGCGGGAGATCTCGGCGCGACCCTTGGTCTTGTGCGTGCCCTGCTGCTTCTTGGCAAGCTGCCAGCGCACGACGCGCTGCAGGATGTCCTCGCGCGGATCAAGGCCGAAAATCTCCTCGGAGAGTTTCACCTTGCCGGCGTCCTTGCCGCCAAGCGTTGTGATCTTGAGGTCCATTATTCCGCTCCCTCTGTGGCCGGGGCATCTACTGTGGCCGGGGCATCGTTCTTGGCGCCATCATTGGTTGCAATGGCGCGGATTGCGGCGGGCTTCGGCGCATTGGCCGGCAGCGCAACCTTGGCTGCGTCACGGACCAGGATCCAGGCGCCCTTCGAACCGGGAACCGCGCCGCGGATCAGGATCAGACCGCGATCGGCATCGGTCGAGACGACCTCGACATTCTGCGTGGTGACGCGGGTGTCACCCATGTGGCCGGCCATATGCTTGCCCTTGAACACCTTGCCCGGGTCCTGGCGCTGGCCGGTCGAGCCGTGCGTACGGTGCGAGACCGAGTTGCCGTGGGTCGCGCGGCCGCCGCCCATGTGGTGCCGCTTGATGACGCCCTGGAAACCCTTGCCGATCGTGGTTCCCGTCACATCGACCTTCTGGCCGACGACGAAATGATCGACGGTAATCTCGGCGCCGACATCGATCATGTTGTCGGCGGAGACGCGGAACTCGGCAACCTTGGCCTTCGGCTCGACGGAAGCGGTCGCGAAATGGCCGCGCATCGCCTTCGACGTGTTCTTCACCTTGGCAAGGCCAACGCCGAGCTGGACGGCGGTATAGCCGTTCTTCTCCTGCGTGCGCTGCGCCACGACCTGGCAGTTCTCCATCTGGAGAACGGTGACGGGAACATGTTCCCCGGCATCGTTGTAGATGCGGGTCATTCCCACCTTCTTTGCAATCACACCTGAACGCATCGGTTCATTCCTTTAGAGTTCCCTGTCGGGGCTGTCGCCCCTCCACGCCTCTTGTTCCTTCAGAGTTCCCTGTCGGGGCTGTCGCCCCTCCACGCCTCTTGTTCCTTCAGAGTTCCCTGTCGGGGCTTGTCGCCCCTCCACGCCTCTTGTTCCTTCAGAGTTCCGGGTCGCCCCGCCGCTCTGGTTCCTTAGAGCTTGATCTCGACGTCGACACCGGCGGCAAGATCGAGCTTCATCAAAGCGTCGACCGTCTGCGGGGTCGGATCGACGATGTCGAGCAGACGCTTGTGCGTGCGCATCTCGAACTGCTCGCGGCTCTTCTTGTCGACGTGAGGCGACCGGTTGACCGTGAACTTTTCGATCCGCGTCGGCAGCGGAATGGGGCCGCGGACGTTGGCGCCGGTGCGCTTGGCCGTCGACACGATTTCCCGCGTCGAGGCGTCAAGCACCCGGTGATCAAACGCCTTCAGGCGGATGCGGATATTCTGTCCGTTCATGCGTCACTTCCTTGTTCTGGCGCGGCGCGGGCAGCGCCCGCGACAGATCGGTTTAAGTCCAAATTACTCTTTGATGGTGACGACGATG
Source organism: Mesorhizobium sp. WSM4815 (assembly GCF_055811575.1). Classification (NCBI taxonomy): domain Bacteria; kingdom Pseudomonadati; phylum Pseudomonadota; class Alphaproteobacteria; order Hyphomicrobiales; family Phyllobacteriaceae; genus Mesorhizobium; species Mesorhizobium sp. WSM4815. The sequence goes on from NZ_JBVVQS010000095.1 coordinate 241,350, forward strand.
CCGGCACCGACGGTGCGGCCGCCTTCACGGATGGCGAAGCGCAGCTTCTCT